>DASTIQ010000034.1 GCA_035717485.1 Thermoanaerobaculia bacterium
CGTCGATGGCGGTACCCCGCGCTCGCGGGATCATCACGATCGACGGCAGTCTCGGCGATCCGGGATGGGAGGGCGCCGCCGTCATCGACCGGTTCTGGGAAACGCAGCCGGGCGACAACGCGGAGCCGCCGGTCAAGACCAGCGCCTGGATCACCTACGACGACCGGTTCTTCTACATCGGCGTCGATTGCCGGGACCCGCATCCCGAGAAGATCCGGGCGCCGTACGTCGATCGCGACAACGTCATCGGCACCGACGACAACGTGGCGATCTTCCTCGACACCCGCGACGACCATCGTTCCGCGATCGAGTTCCGTGTGAATCCCCGGGGCATCCAGGGAGACGCGAGCTACAACGACGCCAACGGAAACGAAGACTTCTCTCCCGACTTCTTCTACGACACGGCGGCCCGGATCACGGACACGGGATGGACCGCCGAGGTGAGGATCCCGTTCTCGTCCCTTCGCTATCCCGACAAGGATCCTCAGCAGTGGGGAATCCTCGTCTGGCGCAACTACCCGCGCGAGTTCCGGTACGCGTTCCACAGCAGCCCCATTTCCCGCAACTCGAACTGCTGGATCTGCCATGAGATCCAGCTGACGGGGTTGACCGGCCTCCCGCGCGGCGGCCACCTCGTCGTCGCGCCGTACGTGACCGTGAAGGAGGAGGGTACGCCGCGGGAAGGTCCGGGATCGGAGTTCGCGAACGCCCCCGCGCGCGGGGACGCGGGCGTGGACGTCAAGTGGACGCCGAACGCCTCGACCGCGCTCGACGCGACGATCAACCCGGACTTCTCCCAGGTCGAATCCGACGTCGGACAGATCAACGTGAACAACCGGTTTGCGTTGTTCTTCCCGGAGAAGCGCCCGTTCTTCCTGGAGAGCGTCGACCTCTTCGACACGCCGATCCAGGCCGTCTACACGCGAACGATCACCTCGCCGCGATGGGGCGCGCGCGCCACGGGGAAATTCGACGCGAGCTCGTACACCGTGCTCGTCTCGCAGGACCGCGGGGGCGGCAGCGTGATCATCCCCGGATCGACGGAATCGCATTTCGCGCCGCAGGACTTCTCGTCGATCGCGGCGATCGGACGAATCCGCCAGGACATCGGCGGCTCCTTCGGCGGCCTCCTGCTGACCGACCGCGAGAACGAGAGCGGGGCCGGCGGCGGCCACAACCGCGTGCTCGGGCCCGACTTCCAGTGGCGGCCGGGGGAGAAGGACCAGGTGACCGCGCAGTTCCTCGGGAGCGACACGCAGACCCCGAATCGGCCCGACCTCGCCGAGGAGTGGACGGGCCGGCGCTTCTCGTCGCGCGCGATCTTCCTGTCGTGGCTCCACACCGGGCCGCACTGGGTATTCCGTTCGACGTACCAGGACATCGGCGACGGATTTCGCGCCGACGACGGGTTCGTGCCCCAGGTCGGGTTCCGGCAGGAAAGGCAGTTCGCCGGATACACGTTCTATCCGACGGGTCTCCTCAACCGCGTGCAGCCCTACTTCGTCGCGAACTATCTCGCCGAACCGGACGGCAGCCTCGTCCAGCGGCAGACCTTTCCCGGCATCACGCTCGCCGGCCGCTACAACCTGAACGTCGAGCTCGACTACAACTGGAAACAGAAAGACCGCACCGCCGACACCGTCCTCGAAACCACGAGCCTGGCGTATTTCCTCCAGATCGACCCCTCCCGCCGGATCTCCCGGATCACGCTCCAGGGATTCTTCGGCGAACATCCGGACGTCGATAACGTCCGCGTCGGCCGCGGCGGCGACATCCAGTTGACCGCGACGATCAAGCCGACCGACCATCTCGAGCTCGACTTCAACGGCGACCGGCAGTGGCTCGACGTCACCGCCGACGGGCGGCACGGCCGCCTCTTCACCGCGCAGATCGAGCGTCTCAAGGCGACCTACAACTTCGACGCGCGGATGTTCCTGCGCGTGATCGGGCAGTACCTCGACGTGCGCACCGATCCCTCGCTCTATCTCGCCGAAGGGGTCCCGGCGCGATCCGGGAACTTCGACGGATCGGTGCTCTTCTCGTACAAGCTCAACTGGCAGACCGTCTTCTTCCTCGGGTACGGCGACAGCCGGGTCGTCGATCCGAACGGAGACCTGCTGAGGAGCGATCGGCAGCTCTTCTTGAAGGTGAGTTACGCCTTCCAGCGATGAGCGGCCGGCGAAGACCGGACATCGAGCGTCCGGCCGCCTCGCGGTTCCCCCGGGACGAAGGGCCGGAGAGAACGTCTTCCTGCTCTAGAATGGCGGCATGCAGGGCGTCGGGCTGGCCGCGGGGGTCCTGATCGCCGCCGTCGCGGGGACGCGTGGAGGCGCACGGCTGAAAGTCGAGAGCTCCGCCTTCGACGCCGGCGCGGCGATCCCGCGAAAGCACACCTGCGACGGCGGGGATCTCTCCCCCGCGCTCTCCTGGTCGGGCGCGCCGGAATCCACCCGCGAATTCGCCGTCGTCTGCGACGATCCCGACGCGCCGGGAGGAACGTTCACGCACTGGGTGATCTGGGGGATTCCGAAGAGCGCCGCGGCCCTCCCGGAGGGAGTCGCGGCCGGCGACGAGGTCGCCTCGCTCGCGTCGGCGCGCCAGGGAACGAACGGATTCCGCGTGCGCGGATACCGCGGTCCCTGCCCGCCGCCGGGCCGGCCGCATCACTACCACTTCCGCGTCTACGCGCTCTCGGAGAGGATCGATCTCCCCGCCGGATCCGCCGTCGAGCGGCTTCGCGCCGCGATGGCCGGTCACGTGGCTGCGGAAGGCGAGATCGTCGGAACGTACGGCCGGTGACGCCGCGCCGCGGATGAGGCGTTTCCTCCGGGCCGCGGTTCCCTGGGCGCTCGCGGCGCTCTTCCTGTTCACCACGATCGAGCTCCTGCTGCACCGCCGGCGCGCGGCGGAACGCCCGCCGGACTCCGCTCCGGTCGTCATGGCGATGAACAAGGTCGCCCGGCTCGCGACCATCGAAGTCCAGGTTTCCGACGTCGTCAAGTACGAGGAGTTCAAGAACTTCCTCTTCCTGAGCTTTCCGAAGAGCGCGACGATGCGCGTGCGCGGATCGGTGCTCGGCGGTTTCGACCTGCAGCGGGACGGCGTCTCCGTCGTGGGCCACCCGGAAACGCGAAAGGTCGAGATCCGGATGCCGCGCCCCTCGATCCTCGCGATCGACCCGAAGCTCGAATGGTTCGACGAGAAGAGCGGGATGTTCAACCCGATCACCCCGGAAGACCGCAACCGGTGGATGGCGTGGGCGCGCACGAGCCTCGCCCGCATCGCCCGCCAGACCGGAATGGACGCGAAGGCCGAGGAGCAGGCTCGCAAGCTCCTCTCCGGAGCCGCCGAAGCGCTCGGCTGGAAAGCCGAGGTGACGTTCGCCGCCGGGCCCCCGGCTCCCCTCCCGTGAGTAACCTTTGCCCGCTCCTCGCGTCTTACGAAAGGTGAAGGAAAGAGCGCCTTGACCGAGCGGGCCGGAAGTTGAAGACCGACCTCGACTTGCTGAACCTGGTCCGGCGCGGAGACCCCGCCGGGGCGACCGGCCTCTTCGAAAAGTACGCCGACGCCCTGCTTCGGTTCGCGGACCGGATGATTTCCAACCGCGCCGAAGCGGAGGAAATCACCCAGGAGGTATTTCTCAAGATGATCACCCGGGTCGAACAGTACGACGGCCGCGCGGCCGTCTCGTCATGGCTCTTCGCGATCGCCGCGAACGCCTGCCGGGACCGGCTGCGGCGATCGCGGCGGGCCGTCGTGGTCCCCCTCGACGCGGTCGCCGAGGCGCCCGCCCGCGGTGAACCGATCGAGAACCGGCTCCACGAACGGGCACGGCGCCAGGCGGTCCGCCAGGCGCTGTCGAAGCTCTCGGACGAGCAGCGCGAAGCGCTCGTCCTCGCCCGATACCACGGGATGCCGTACGCCGAGATCGCCCGCACGCTCCAGATCACCGAAGGCGCGGTGAAGACCCGGATCTTCCGCGCCATGGAAACGCTCAAGGGGATCTTTTCCGAGGGAGGCACCACATGGAATGCCATGACTTCGTAGAACAGGCGGTCGAACGGCTCGCGAATCCCGCGGCGGGAAATTCGCCCGAGCTCGACTCCCATCTCGAGTCGTGCGAGCGCTGCCGCGCCGAAATCGAAGCCGTCGAAGGCGCGTGGGTGCGGCTCGGCGCCGACCCCGACGCCACGATGGAGCCGGAGTTCCGGCGCGCGACGCGGGAGATGCTCGAAGCGGAGACGCTGCGGCGCCGGATCGCTCCGATCCGTCCGCGCGGGTGGATGCCGGTCCTGCAGGCCGCCGCGATGCTCGCGATGGGCGTCGGCGGATACCTCGTCGCGCGCGTCGCGGCCCCGGGGGGCAACCCGTCGACCGGTTCTCCCGCGGCGGCGACCCGGACCGCGGCGTCGATCCCCGATCTGACGAAACAGCCGAAGCTCGCCAACGTGGCGTTCCGTCCGGCCGACGCGTCGGGACGGATCGGCATCTCGTTCGACGTCACGACCCGCTACACCGTCGAGGGAAGACCGGGCGACAAGGGCGTCTCCGACCTGCTGGCGTACATGGTCGCCGGCTCGGGCTCGACGGAAGGCGCGCGCGGCAAGGCGATCGATCTCGTCTCGCAGCGCTACGGCGGGGAGACCGCGGTTTCGCCGCAGATCGTCTCGACACTCGTCGAGACGCTCAAGAACGACAAGAATCCCGGAGTCCGCAAGAAAGCGGCGGAGGCGCTCGGCCAGCTGCCGCCGTCTCCCGAAATTCGCGACGCGTTCCTCGCCGCTCTCAAGGGCGATTCGAATCCGGCGGTCCGCATCGCGTCCGTCGAGGGGCTCGGGAAAGCCGCCATCACGCTGCGCGATCCCGCCGCGATCGAGACGCTCCGCGAGAAGGCGAACGACGACCGCGAAACCGGATACGTGCGGGTGAAGGCCGCCAAGGCCCTCCAGCGCGTCGACCTGTGAGGAGCGCCGTGACTTTTCCGGAGCCCGGTCGTCTTACCGGCATGAACAGCCACACGACTTCCCGCGATCGAATCTCCCTCTGGATCGTGCTCGGCGCCGGCCTCGTGATGCTGGCCTTCGCGGCGCTTTCCCGCGGCGACGAGTATCCGGCATCCGCGCGGCGGACGGATCACTTCAACGGAACGGGACTGACCCGGCTCTCGGTCGAGAACATCAGCGGCGACATCCGCGTCTCGCCCGGAACGGAGTTCTCCGCCACCGCGGACGTGTCCGTCCGCGCCGAATCGTCCGCGCTCGCCAAGAAGTACCTGGACGAGACCCGGATCGAGCTGCGAAACGAATCGGGCGGCTCCTTCAGTCTCGTCACCGAAGAGCCGGGCGTCCGCGTGTCGCGGAGCGGGCGCGGATGGAGGCTCGACGTCCACCGGAACGACCGTCACTACCGGGTCGAGGCGCGGTTCACGATCACCGTTCCCGCCGCGGCCGCCGTCGACGTCCACACGGTCAACGGCAACGTCTCCGTGGACGGGATCGGCGGGGCGATCGACGCCCGGTCGGTCAACGGTCGCGTGAAGCTCTCGGGAACGCGTCGCGACGTGAGCGCGCACAGCGTGAACGGGTCGATCGAGACCGTCGCCGCGGACCTGCCGAAGGGCGCTCATGTCGAGGCCGAAACGATCAACGGCAACATCCAGCTCCAGCTCCCGGCGCGAGCCGGCTTCGATTTCCACGGCCACACGATGAACGGCGACATCGTCTCGACGTTTCCCCTCCCTCCCCTCGAGCTTCCCGCCGAAGCCGAGCGCATGAAGGCGGAACGGGAGAAGCTGCGGGCCGAAAAGGAGAAGATCCGCCGGGAAATCCGGATCCGGGAAAGAGACCGGCGGCACGCGGAGAAGGACTCCGACGGGGACGTCGACGTGGACGTGGATCTCTCCGGGCTCGACGAAGGGCTCGCGGAGCTTTCGCGGGAGCTCTCCCGCCTCGGCCCCGAGATCGCCTCCGCGATTTCGCAGTCGATGAACCACACGTACGAAGGCTCCGTCGGCGGCGGAGGCGCGGACGTCCGCTGCTCGACGCTGAACGGCCGGATCTCGCTCCTGACGGACGGCGTGCCCGCTTCCCAGGCGAAGTCGCTCCTCCCGCGGAGGCGGCACGGGATGCACGCGGAGACGCCCGAACCGCCCGAGCCCCCGGAAGCGCCCGTCGCGGTTCCGGCGCCGAGCCCTGCTCCTTCGGCGGTTCCCGCCCCCCCTCGGCCGCCCCGGCCTCCTCGCGGGGTCGCCGGCGGAGTGACGGGAGGCGTCCGGGGCGGAGTCCACGGCGGCATCGCGGGCGGCGTCGATCTCGCCGAGGGCTCGATCGTCCGCGGCGACATCGGCGGCGACTTCTCGACGACGCTCCCCTTCGGCGACGTCCAGCTCGGAAAAGTCGCGGGCAACGTCCGGATCGTGACGTACGGCGGCCAGATCCGCGTCGCCGAAGCGGGCAAGGGAGCCGACCTGTCCACGTCCGGCGGCGACATCCAGATCGACGGCGTCCGTGGCGACCTGCGGGCGATCACCCACGGCGGCGAAGTTCGGGTCGGCCGGGTGACCGGCGACGCGAAGCTCGAAACGATGGGCGGGGACGTCGATCTCGCTTCCTGCGGCGGCTCCGTCATCGCGAAGACCGGAGGCGGAGACCTGCGTCTCCACCAGGTCCGCGGTTCGGTGCGCGCCTCGGCGGGGGGAGGCGACGTGCACTGCGAGATCGTCGGCCGCGAGAACCCGGATGGGGTGACGATCTCGAGCGGCTCGGGCGACGTCACCCTCGTTCTCCCTTCGAACTTCCGCGCGAACGTGGACATCCAGGTCAGCGGAGTCGACGACGAGAGCGACGCGATCGTGAGCGAATTCCCCGAGGTGTCGATCTCCCACCGCCCCGCGTCGATGCAGCAGACGGCGAAGGGCGCCCTGAACGGCGGCGGCCCGCGGGTCGCGATCCGGATTTCGTCGGGGACCGTCCGGCTCAAGAAAGGGCCTCCCGCCTGACGCTCGCGACGCTTGCGGAGCTCGGATCGCGAAAGCTCCCGCATCGCGGACTTCCTCCCTCGTTGACTTCCGGAGACTGACCGCGACGCGAACCCTCTCGCGGCCCGGAACGAAGCCCTCGACCGCTGCGGCGCCCGGCCGCCCCGGACCGGCGGACCCGTCTCGCGAGGGCCGGCGGGCTCCGATCACGAAGGCGGCGGGGTCGGCATGGGAAGATCTCGGGTGCGCCGAACCTCGGGAGCGTTTCATCGTATGAAAATGCCGGAGGAGCCCGCGTTGAAGAGATCGATCGCCATCGGAATCGCGCTCGCGGCGTTCGCCGCGGCGGCTGCCGCCCAGACGAGCCCCCCCGACGAGCCGCCGATCGCGATCCATCGCGCCCCGGGGCCGATCACCGTCGACGGCGATCTCTCCGATCCCGGCTGGCAGGGCGCCGCGCGTGTCGAGACCTTCTACGAGACGAAGCCGGGCGACAACGTCGCCCCGAAGGTCAGGAAGGTCGGGCTCCTCACATTCGACGACCACGCCCTGTACGCGGCGTTCGAATGCGACGATCCGGATCCGTCGAAGATCCGCGCGCCGTTCGCGGATCGCGACGCGATCTCGTCGGATACCGATTACGCGGGGATCATCCTCGACACCCGCCACGACCGGCGGACGGCGATCGAGTTCCTCGCGAACCCGCGGGGCGTCCAGTACGACGCCGTGCAGGACGACGCGTCGGGAAACGAAGACACGTCGGTGGATTTCTTCTGGGACGCCGCCGGGAAGATCGGGCCCCGGGGATGGACGCTCGAGATCCGGATTCCGTTCTCGAGTCTCCGGTACGACGCGAGCGCGCACCCCGTCTGGGGCATCCAGCTCTATCGCAACTCGACGCGCGACACCCGCTACCAGTACTTCTCGAACCGCCTCCCGCGAAGCTCGGACTGCTTCATCTGCCATGAGCGCGACCTGGTCGGCCTGACCGATCTGCCGTCGGGGGGACACCTGATCGCGGCCCCCTACGTCACCGCCACCGAGGAGGGACGGCGGACGGACCCGAACGACATTTCCTCGCCCTGGGTCAACCGCCCGATCCGCGGGAACGCCGGACTCGACGTCAAGTGGCTGCCGAATGCCGACACGGCGGTCGACGGGACGATCAACCCCGACTTCTCGCAGGTGGAATCGGACGTCGCGCAGATCTCCGCGAACACCCGCTTCGCCCTCTTCTACCCGGAGAAGCGGCCGTTCTTCCTCGAGGGGCTCGACCTCCTGTCGACGCCGATCCCGGCCGTCTACACGCGGACGTTCACGTCGCCGCGCTGGGGGATCCGCGGCACCGGCAAGATCGATTCGACGAACTACACGCTGCTCGTCACGGAGGACCGGGGAGGCGGCGCGGTGATCGTTCCCGGCCCGCAGTCCTCGACCTTCGTCGACCAGGATTTCTCCTCCTTCGCCGGGATCGGACGCGTCCGGAAGGACTTCGGCCGCTCCTACGTGAGTTTCCTGGCCACGGACCGGGAGGTGGAGGGAACGGGATACAACCGCGTCTTCGGACCCGACTTCCAGTGGGCCCCCGACGATTCGAACCAGATCCGGGGTCAGTTCCTCTACGCCGCCTCCCAGAACCCGACTCGACCCGATCTCTTCTCCGGCTGGAACGGGCAGCACGTGTCCGGACACGCCGCGTTCGTGAGCTGGGACAGCACGAAACTCACCCACGGCTGGTACGTGGAAGGGTGGGACGTGTCGGACGGCTTCCGCGCCGACGACGGGTTCGTTCCCCAGGTCGGCTACCGGGAAGTCAAGCCGGAGTTCTCCCTGCATTTCTATCCGACGGGCTTCTTCACGAAGATCCGGCCTCTCGTGATGGAGGACTACACCGCCGACACCTCGGGCCGGACCCTCCGCCAGCGGATCTTTCCCGGGGTTTCGTTCGAAGGCCATCGGAGCGTCCAGGGAGAGGTGGACTACCTCTTCTCTTCCGAGCGCGTCGGCGACAAGCTCATCCGGAAGGATTTCTGGTCGATCTATTTCCAGCTCACTCCGTCGCGCGTCTTCGGCCAGATCTCGATCAACGGCGAGATCGGCGACCAGATCGATTACGCCAACGCCCGGCCGGGGCACGGCGGGGCGTTCACGCTCGCTTCGCGTATCCAGCCGGAAGACCACCTCGAGCTCCGTCTGAACGAAGCGTTCCAGTGGATCGACGTGGACGACGGGACCGGCTCGACGCGCCGGTTGTTCACGGCGGTCGTGCATCGGCTGCGGGCGGTCTACAACTTCACGAACCGCGCCTTCGTCCGCGGCATCGTGCAGTACGTCCGCGAGGACCGCAATCCCGCTCTCTACAGCCAGGCGGGGCTGCCGAAGGAGGACGCGGCGCTCTCGAGCTCGATCCTCCTCGCGTACAAGCTCAACTGGCAGAGCGTGCTCTTCCTCGGTTACGGCGACAACCAGGCGCTCAACGACAACTACGAGCTCGCCCGGCACGACCGCCAGATATTCCTGAAGATCTCCTACGCGTTCCAGCGCTGAGGCGTTCCTTCTCCTCCTCCTCGCTCGGATCGCCGGAGCCGTTTCACCGGCCCACGACCCCGTCGCTTCCCTGGGCGCGCTGACTTCTCGGCGCGCTCACTTCTTCTCGGTTGGCAGTCCCGCGTCGACCCACGCGTCGAATCCGCCGTAGAGCGCGTGCACGTTGCGAAAGCCTTCCTCGGCGAGCGTCTGCGCCACACGGGCGCTCGAATGCTCGTTCGGTCAGGTGCAGTACGCGACGATCGCCCGGTCGCGCGGGATCTCCGGGAGGTGCTTCTCGACGTCGTCGGCGGGCACCCGGATCGCGCCGGGAAGCTTCACGTCCGAATCCGCCCACGCCCGAGGGTTCCGCGCGTCGATGAACGCGATCGGCTCGCCCCGGTCCATCCTCGTCTTGATCTCCTCCGGGGTGACCCGCGTGACTTCGATGGCACTCTGCATTTCGACCTCCGCTCCATCGGAGCAGCAAGCCGCGAGCCAGGCGTTGGGCGGACATCCGCATAGAATCCGGCCCGATGTCTTCGAGCCGCGACGACGCCCGCGTGTATTTCCTCTTCTTCGCGTCGGGCTTCGCGTCGCTCGCCGACGAGATCGTCTGGTTCAAGCTCCTCGACCTCACGTTCGGCGTCACCACGCTCGCGACGGCGACGCTCCTCGCGGTGTTCATGGCCGGGCTCGGACTGGGAAGTGCGTGGGCCGCGAAGCGAATGGCGAACCTGCGGCGGCCCCTCTTCGCCTACGGCGCCGTCGAGGCCGGGATCGGTCTCTTCGCTCTCGCGACGCCGCTCCTCTTCTCGGCGATCGACGCGGCGTACGTCGCGGGATATCGGAGCGGCGGCGGCGCGCCCGCGACCCTCTTCGTCCTGCGGTTCGTCCTTTCCGCAGCCGCCCTGCTCCCTCCGACCGCGCTCATGGGCGCCAGCTACCCTCTCCTGTCGCGCCGGATGGAAACGGACGGAAACGGCTCGGCTTCGGGACTCCTCTACGCCGTCAATACGGCCGGAGCCGTCGCGGGGACGGCCCTCTGCGGATTCTGGGCGATTCGCCGCATCGGCGTGCACGCGACGCTGATCGGCTCGGCCTGCGTCAGCTTGATCGTCGCCCTCGTCGCGGTCTTCTCTTCCCGCGAAATCCCCGCCGCCGCGAAGACCGACTCTCCCGCGGACGGCCGCAAGGCGGGATCGGCCGCGCTCGCCGCGGCGGTCGTGACGGGCGTCGTCGCGCTCGCCGCCGAGGTCCTCTGGACGCGCGTCCTCGTCCTGCACCTCGGCTCGTCGGTCTACTCGTTCTCGCTCATGCTGGCGATCCAGCTCGCCGGCCTCGTCGTCGGAAGCGCGTGGGCGGCCCGCCGCGCCGGCGATCCCCGCGCCGCCCTCTTCCGGGCGGCGCTCGCGCTCTCGGCCACGCTCTTCGCGCAGGTGTTCGCGTTCCGCGGCTTCGAGGGCGCTCTCCTCTTCGGGGGCCTGCGAATCGTGCGGGCGAGGACGTTCGCGGATCTCCTCGTCACCCGGCTCCTCGTGACGTCCGCCTACCTCCTGCCCCCCACGATCGCGAGCGGCGCGATCTTCGGGTTCCTGCTCCGCGCGTGGGGGGGCGCGGCGGGACCCGGCGAAGCGCCGCGCCGCGCGGGGAGTCTGTACGCGGCGAACACCTTCGGAGGCATCGCCGGGGCGCTCGGGGCGGGGCTCCTCGCGATCCCCCTGATCGGCACCCAGAACACGCTCTTCGCCGCCGCGGCGCTCGCGGCGGTCGTCGCCCTGCTCGCCCAGCCGCGGCGGCGCCTCCCGTTCGCCGCCGTCGCGGCGTGCGCCGCCGGGATCGTCTTCGCCCGGCCCGGCGCGCTGCTCCTGTCCGCCGGCGTTCTCTCCGACGTGCCCCGCCGGGACCTCCTCTTCTGGAGCGAGGGTCTGACGGGAACGATCGCGGTCAAGCAGATCGAGAAACCCCGTCCCTGGCGTTCGCTGGAGTTGAACGGCGTGAACGTGGCGGGCACCTCTCCCGATCTGCTGCTGACCCAGAAGCTCCAGGCGCACCTGCCGCTCGTGCTCGCCGACCACCCGCGCCGGGTGGTCCACATCGGTTTCGGCTCGGGGGGCACGGCGTGGTCGGTGTCGCGCCACGCGGTCGAGGAGATCCGGATCGTCGAGATCTCCCCCGAAGTGCTCCGGACGTCCGACCGGTTCTTCCGCGACGTCAACCACGGCGTGCTCGCCGACCCGCGGGTGAGGGCGGTCATCAACGACGGCCGGAACTTCGTGCTCGCCTCTCCGGAGCGCTTCGACGCGATCCTCTCCGATTCGATCCACCCGCGATACGCCGGAAACGGCGCGCTCTACACCGAGGAGTATTTCCGCCTCTGCGCGCGGCGCCTGCGTCCCGGCGGCGTCGTCTCGATGTGGCTGCCGACGTACGCGCTGCGGCCGCAGGACTACCGCGGCATCGTGCGGGCGTTTCGCGACGTCTTTCCGAACGTCAGCATCTGGTATCCGCACGCCGTCGGGAACGCGTTCACGATCGTCATCGCCACGCCCGAACCCACGATCGATCTCGCCGCGTTCGCCGCCCGCCTGACCCCGGCGATCCGGGCGGATCTCGCCGAGGTCGGAGAAGACGATCCGGCGGAGCTCCTCTCGAACCTGATCCTCGCGCCGCGCGACGTCGGCCGATGGGTCGCGGCGACCCCGCCGCACCGCGACGACGTCCCGACCGTCGAGTACGAGAGCGGCCGCGTGATCGGCGCGGAACGCACCTGGTACGAGACGCTCGCCGACCTCGCGAAGAACCGCAGCCCGATCGAGGCGTTCGTGACCGGGCTCTCGCCCGGAGATCCGCTCGCCGACCGCCTCCGGTCGCGCTCCGCGGCGGCTGCCCTCTCGATCCGGAAGCAGCTCGAGGAGCTTCGGCCGATCGCCGCCGGGGAGCCGTAGCGCGCCCGCCCGCGGCGAGCGCGCCGGTCACGAGTCGGCGAGTGATGAATCGAAAGGCACTCGCCGTCGGGTCCGGAGCCGGACTTTCGAACCGTCACCGCGCGGCTTTCGACGCGCGACCGGGCGACTCGCGGATCCGCGCCGTGCGGGTCACGAGTCGAGGGCCGGCGAGTCCCGAATCCCGACTCTGGACTCGCGATCCCGCCGGCCGCGCGAGGGATATCGGTCGCGGCGCGAAAGCGCCGCCTCCTCCGGACGCCCCGAACGAGCGGCTGCCGCGGGATCGCGAGCTCTCGTCGCGAGCCGCCGTTCGGGCGCCCGCGGATCGGACGCTCGAGCGAGGCGCAAACGGAGGGATCGATCGGTCGACCCCCCGTCCTGCGCCGAGCGGTCAAGGCGCCGTCAGGACCGGACTCCGTCGCGCGACGGCGCCGGCGTCCGGTCGCGGAGCGCCCGAACATCGCCGGCTCGCCACCTCACTCCCGCGATCCCGCCGGCCGCGCGAGCTACTTCTGGAACATCTCCGACGCCGGAACGATCCGCACGTCTTCGGCCTTCACCGGGACCGGGAATTTCTCGATCGCCTTGTCCTCGGCGAGCACCGCTTCGGGCGTGCCCTGCGTGTCGTAGTGGATCGGCGTCGCCGCTCCGGAAACGAGCTCGTCGCGGAATTTCCCGGCGTCGTCCGTGACCACGGCGATGTCGAAGTTCCCCCTGGGGAGGTACTTGCGGACCGCGGCGTCGACTTCCGCCTTCGTCATCGAGGGGAGGCGGCGCTGCAGCTCCGCCTGGATGTCCTTTCCGTAGAACTTCGCGTCGATCGCGTACCCGAGGCGGCGCGACGCGTTCTGGGTCCACAGCTTGTTGTACGTCTCGAGGAACTTGCGGGTCTGCTCGAAGTCCTTCTCCGGAATCCCTTCGCGCTCGAGCTTGTCGAGATGGTAGAGCGCGGCCCGCACCGCGAACCAGGTGTTGCCGGGCACGACGGGGCGGAGCCAGATCGAGAAGTGCTGCTCCCGCCGCGGAACGTTCGGCGCCGGGAACGTCGTGTAGCCGTCCTGAACGAAGCGCTCGATGTACGAGTAGTCGCCGTAGTTGAGCCCCCGGACGCCGCGGAGCTGGTTCATCAGCACGCCGTTGAACGTGCGGTGCTCGCCGAGATACGAATTCGCGACGTACAGCGGGTAGAAGTCGTCGTCGGACCGGGTGACCGCGATCGGAGCGCCGATCGAGATCGCGTTCGCCCGCGCGTCCTTCTGGACGAGGAGAACGGAGGTCTTCGAGGGCGCCGGCTGCGGGGGCAGCTCGACGCGCGGCGCTCCCGTCTCGGGAAGCGCGTCGAAGCGCGCGGCAAAGGCGTCGGCGAACGACGCCGGGTACCCGCCCGCGAGCCCGACGATCAGCCGGTCGCGGGTGAAATGCGTCCGGTAGAACGAACGCACGTCGTCCGCCGTGATCGACGTGAGCCCGTTCACGGTGCCGGAGTTCGGATGCCCGTACGGCGTGCCGCCGTAGAGCATCACGTTCAGCGACTCCTTCCCGAGCTCCTCGTCGTCGTTTCCGCGGAGCGTCTTCGAGATCTCGTCGATCGCGTCCTGCCGGTGTCGACGGAAATCGTCGTCGGCGAATTTCGGCCGCAGCACGGCGTCCTCGAGGAGCGCCGCGTAGCGCTCGAGGTTGTCGCGATGGATCGTTCCGGAGAAGACGGTCATCTCCTTCGAGACCTGGACGTCGACGTCGCCGGCGATCGGATAGAGGGCGTCGATGATCTGCGGATACGACTTCGTCTGCGTCGCTCCCTGGGCCATGATCGTCGCGGTCAGGGCGGCGAGCCCTTCCTTCCCGGCGGGATCGTCCTGGGAGCCGGTGCGGAACGCGAGCCGGACCGCGACGAGAGGCGAGCCTCCCGCGGGGAGGAGCACCCGCTCCGGACCCGACGCCTCGGCCGCGGCGAGCGGCAGCGAGGCGAGAGCGAAAAGAACGGCGAGAACGGTCGGCTTCTTCACTTCGATGCTCCTTTCTTCGCGGCGTCCCCCGACTCCTGCGGAGGCTTGAGCACGACGACGGTGCGATTGGCCGCGCCGAAGTATTTCCGCGCGGCCGTCGAAACCTCCGCCGGCGTGACCTTCGCGACGAGCGCGTAGTAGTCGTTGAACGCGTCGGGGCGGCCCGAGAGCGCGACGGAGCGCGCCGCCGTCACCGCGACCCGGTCGGCCGTGTTCAGGCTGCGGGCGAACGCGTACCGCAGATGCGAGACGGTCTCGGCGACGGTCTTCGCGTCGGGCGGCGCGGCGGCGAACTTCGCGATCTCGCTCTCGACGTCCTTCTCGACCTGCGGAACGTCCTTCTCCTGCTTCACGCGCGCGTAGATCTCGAAGAGGAAGGGATCGCGGTGGAGATCGGGCCCCCCGCCGAGCTCGACGACCTTCTGCTCGTCGAGGACGAGCCGCTTGTGGAGCGGCGCGCGGTCGGAGAAAAGGAGCTCGGAGAGCACGTCGAGGGCCGCCCCGTCGACCGACGTCGTGGAGAAGGCCGGCGTGTGGTAGCCCATGAAGACGATCGGCAGAGTCGCCGACTTCCATTCGACGACGCCGCGCTCTTCCTTCTTCTGCGCCGGCTCCGCGGGGACGTCCGGGCGCGCCGGGCCCTTCTTCCATCCCCCGTAGGCCTTCCCGGCGAGGGAGAAGAACTCGCCCGAGTCGACGTCGCCGGCGACGATCACCTGCACGTTGTCGGGACGGTAATACCGGTCGAAGAACTGCCGTGAGTAGTCGTACTGGTTCGGCATGTCCTCGACGTCCTTGATGAATCCGATCGTCGTGTGCTTGTAGGTGTGCCGGGCGAAGGCGAGATCGCGAAGCTTCTCGTCGAGCGGCTGGAACGGATTCGACGCCCCCTTGTTGTATTCGCCGAGGATCGCTCGCGATTCCTTCTGGAAAGCGGCGTTCGAATACTGCAGGTGCTGGAAACGGTCCGCCTCGATGTCGACGATCGTCGGGAGCGATTCCTTCCCGGCGAGCAGGTGGTAGACGGTCAGGTCGTCGGAGGTGAAGGCATTCGAGTCCGCGCCGATCTCCTTGACGATCTCGTTGTAGCGATCGGCCGGGTACTTCTCGGTCCCCCGGAACATCATGTGCTCGAAGAAGTGGGCGAATCCCGTGTGGCCGGGCTCCACTTCGTTGCGCGACCCCGTGCGCGCGACCGTGTAGTACGCGATCAACCCCGGAGAGTCGTAGTGGATCGCGTACAGATGAAGTCCGTTGGCGAGGACCTTCTCGTCGATCCGGAACGGAAAGGCCTTCTCGGCCGCGGGGACCGGCCGGGCGGGCGCGGAACCGGCGGGCGCTCCGAAGGCGGCGGCCCCGAGAAGGACGGCCGCGAGAGCGATGGTGCGCTTCATGTTTCTTCCTCCGATCGAAAGGCCGATCCTAACAGCCGCCGACTCGGAGCGACATGATGCGGTCAGCCCGCCCGCGGCGTAGAGCGGCGCGTACGTCGCCGGGCGACGCGGGCGGCACGCGCCCGGATATCCGGCGCGTGCGCATCGGTCGGCGAGAACGCCCGTGCGACGGCAATCGGTCGATGCATGGACGGACCGGTCAACGGAAGACGACGACCGTCGCCCCGATCCCGCCGCGCTCCGGCGGCGCATCGAAGAACCCGGCGACGTCCTCCCGACGGGCGAGCAGCGCGCGGACGACCTCCCTCTGGACCCCGATTCCGCGTCCGTGGATCAGGCGGACCTCGCGGAACGACCCCCGGGCGGCGTTCAGGTACTCGGAAACCGCGGAAGGGACGTCGGCGGGAAAGAACGAATGGAGGTCGAGCTCGTCTTCGAGCGGAACGGGGACCGGAGCTTCCTCCGGCGGCGGCTCCCCGGAACCGGTCACGCCGCGGACGCGGCTTCGCTCTCGAGCGCCCGGATGCGGGCGGCGTCGAGCGGAATCCGGAGAGGCTCTTCGCAGACCCCGTCGAGCACCAGGACCGGACGTCCGTCGGCGTCCCGCGCCAGGTCGGAGGGAGCGACGTCGAACTTCCGCCCGACGTTGACGCGCGTGTCGCGGCTCCACTTCCTCACGGAGCCGGATACCCGTCCTTCCCAGAAGGCCCAGTTGACCGCCACGTGCGAGCCGTCGGGGCAGTCGGTCCAGAAGTAGTCGAGTTTCACGCGACGCATTCTACCGAAGTCCGGCGATGCGGAAATCCCCGGCACGACCGTTGCACTTTTTCGGGATTGCAGGAATGGGCCTGCGGCAGACAGGGAGAGACCATGAAATCACGACTTCTCATTTCGGCCGGGATGATCGCCGCCTTCGCGGCTTTCGCCGGCGCCCAGGAAACCGCTGCTCCGGCCGCGCCGGAACCCGATTCGTCCGCAACCACCCGTCAGGAGGTGACGCGGCAGACCACGGAGTCGACGGCCGTGCCCGACGTTTCGTCCTCGACCACCACCGAGACCTCTTCGAAGAGCGTCACCGGCACGGTCCGGACCTATGAAGCCGGAAGGTCGGTCACGATCGTCCGCCCGGACGGCTCGAGCGTCACGTACCTGATCAATCCCGCGTCGCAGCTTCCCTCCGACGTCGCCGTCGGAAAGAAGGTCACGGTCACGACGACGACCGTCGGCGGCTCGCCGCAGCCGGTCGTCCAGCGCCTGACGTACACGACGAAGACGACCACGACGACGAAGAGCGTCGAGCCCCCGCACTGAGCGTTCTTTTCCTCGCTCCGTCGAAGCCCCGGCTCGTCCGGGGCTTTTTTTCGAGCGGCGCATCCGCCGTCCCCGCCGTTCACGGGGCCGCGGGGTTAATATCCCGCCCCGATGTCCACCAGACCGTGGAAAGCGATTCGGGGACTGGCATGGTCCGGCGCGGCGGCGGCGGGCGCCTACGTCGCCGGCTCCTATGCGGCCGCGGTCGCGCTCGGAGACGCGCTCATCTCGCCGGTGGGCCTCGCTCCCGGGCGCGACGACCGGACGGCGTTCCTCGCCGCGCTCCGGCAGGAATCGGAGCGCGCCGAAGAGTTCCCGCATCGCGGCGATCCGCGCGATCCCGTCGAGCTCGTCTGCACGTTCGCCTCGCCGGGGCTGTCCGGGCGGCGCGCGACCATCCTCTTCCTGCACGGAAAGGGAGGCAACGCGACCGAGTGGCTTCCGGACGCCCGCCGCGCCCTCGCGTGCGGGTTCAACGTCCTCGTCCCGGACCTCCGGGGCCACGGCCGCTCCGGAGGGAGGTTCATCACCTTCGGCCTGCTCGAGCGCGGCGACCTCGCCAACGCCGTGGCCGCGGCGAAGGAGCGGTTCGGGATCGACGCCGGCCGACTGGGCGTCCACGCCTGCTCCTATGGAGGGTCGCCCGCCCTCCAGTTCTCGGCGGCGAACCCCGCGGTGCGCGCGCTGTGGCTGGAGTCGCCGTTCGGCGACGCTCCCGCGATGGCGCGCCATTACCTCCACTTGAAATCGGGGGTTCCTTCCTGGGCGCTCGGGCTCACGACACGATGGGCGCTCGCGCGCGCGGATGCCCGCGTCCGGCGCGCGATCGGCCTGCGCCGCGAGGAAGGCCTCGAGGCGATGGACCCGGTCCGCGCCGCCGAGAAGATCCGCTGTCCCGTCGCGCTCGTCTTCGGAAAGCGCGACCAGCTGACGCTCCCCGAATTCCTCGGGCGCCTCGAAGAGGCGCTTCCGCGGACGACGACGGTCTGGGAAGTCGCGGCGGCCGGACACTGCCACCACGAGGACCAGCCGCTTTCGGTCGAGACCGAAGAGTACGAGCGTCGATGGAAGGAGTTCTTCGCCTCGCGCCTGGAAGAGTGAAGACTTCGCGGATTACCGGACCGGCGCCCCGCTCCGGCTCCGCGCGTCGACTTCGCGTCCCTTGAGCTGACCGCAGGCGGCCGATGCGTCGGGCCCCTTGGACCGCCTCACGGTCACGGTGTACCGCTCGCGCGCGAGCGCGTCGACGAAACGTTCGACGGTCTCTTCGGAGGGCCGGCGGAACTCCGGGAGATACCGCGGATCGGGGTTGAACGGGATCACGTTGATCTTCACGGGGATGCCGCGCAGGAGCCGGGCGAGGTTCCGAGCGTCCTCGATCGAGTCGTTGACGCCCGCGAGGAGCACGTATTCCGCGGTGATTCGCCGGCGGTGCGTCAGCGGGAAGGCGCGCATCGCCGCGACGACCTCGGCGAGAGGATGCGCGCGCGACACCGGCATGATCTTCTCGCGCGTCTTCTGGTCGGCCGCGTTGATCGAGACCGCGAGATTCGGCTGCTTCGCCCGCGCCCCGAGCCGCCGGATCCCCTCGGGGAATCCGGACGTCGAGACGGTGATCCGCCGGGGAGAAATCGTCTCGAAGAAGACGTCGAGCGCCGCCTCGACCGCCTCGAGGTTCAGCATCGGCTCCCCCATCCCCATGAACACGATCGCGAACGTCGTCGCCGGGTGCTCGCGCGCGACCGCGAGGAACTGCGCGACGATCTCTCCGGCGGAAAGGTTCCTTCCCGCTCCGAGCCGCCCGGTCACGCAGAATCGGCAATCGACCGCGCACCCCGTCTGCGACGAAAGGCAGATCGTCGCCCGCGCCGGGTCCGCCGGCATCGTCGGACCCCCGCCGGCCGCCGCGGAAGCGCGCGCGTCTTCGAATTCGCTCTCCGCCGAAGCCTCTTCCTCGCCGCGCGGCATGAAGACGGCCTCGACGAGGGCGCCGTCGGGAAACCGGAGCCCGTACTTGACGCTCCCGTCCGTCGAAACGTCGCGGCGCGCGATCTCCGGCAGCACGAGCGGCGCGGCCCCGGTCCAGAGGTCGCGATCCTTCCGGGAAAGCTCGGTCATCTCGCCGTACGCCGTGGCCCGCCGCGCGTGGATGGCGTCGAAGATCTGCCGTCCGCGGTAGCGCGGCTGCCCGAGCTCCTCGGCGCGTCCCTCCCACTCGGCGCGGGACCAGGCCCACGCGGCAAACTCGTCGCTCACGGAGTCAGGATAGCCGATCGTTCAATCTCGAGTCGCGAGCCGGGGACGCCCGGCAGGAGTGAATCGAAGGACGAATTCGAGCGATCGGGCCGGGGAAGGGGTAGCGCCCGGACGCGCGAAGTCTCTAGCGAGCGTCCCGCGTCTTCGTCGCGCGCCGCCGCGCGACCGTCGCCCGCGCCCGGCGGGTGCGCACCTTGCGCGTCGGGTCGATCCCGACCGATTTCAGGAAGCGGAGATCCCGGAAATCGATGCGGAACTCGGCCGCGGCCGTGGCCGGCGACATCTCGACGCTCTCGTCCTCGCCTTCCGCGAAATCCTCGTCGCGCTCGATCCCGATCCGCGCGTCGAGGTTCAGGAACAGCCGGTAACCGTGCTCCCGGAGCCTTTCGATCGTTTCGTGGACGCGATCCGATTCGGAAACGGAGTCGTTGATCGCGTCTCCGAGCTCCTTCAACATCGCACGAAGCTTCGCGTCCATGCGCGGCATGATGCCACCCGGTCCGGGGGCTGTCAAACCTTTCCGGTGCTAATATGGAGGGAAGAACTTTGCGGGAATTTTTTCGATCGTGACGGAGGAAGTGTCGGCGGCGGCCGCCCCGCCGGAGCCGAGCGAGAGCGTCTCCGCCGCCGGCGCCGTCGCGGGAATCGTGACCCGTCCCGGCGCGACGTTCGCCGCGCTGATCCGCCGCCCCACGTGGTGGCTTCCCTTCGTCGCCGGAATCCTCCTCGCGGCGATCTTCACCGTCGTCATGACGGACAAGGTGGACGTCGACGCCGCGATGCGCCAGGCGGTCGAGAAGAAGATGGAGCACTCCGGCCAGACGATGACGAAGGAGCGCGTGGACGAAGCGGTCGACCGCGCCGTCGAGATGCAGGGCAAGATGGCGCCCTACGCGCCGACGCTCGGCGCGGCGGCTTCGGCGGTCGCCTTCTTCCTCTTCGCGCTCATCGTCGCCGGTGCGGGCGCCGCGTTCGGCGCGGAAGCGAAGATCTCCGCGTATCTCGCGATCTACGCCTACGCGGAAGTCCCGCTCCTGCTTCGTTCCGGGATCGCGGTCGCGCGCCTCTTCGCCGCGCCGGACGCGTCGCTCACCTACGAGGATGTCTCCCGGCTCGGGACCGTCGGCCCCGCGCTCCTCCTGCCGAAGTCGGCCGCGCCGGCGCTCACCGCCATGGCGTCGTCGCTCGACGTCTTCCTGCTCGCGACGGTCGTTCTTCTGATCGTCGCGTTCCGCCGCCTCCCCGGGATTTCGCGAGCTTCCGCGACCGCCGTCCCGATCGCGCTCTGGGCCGTGTTTCTCGTCGTGAGGGTCGGCTGGTCCGCCCTCTTCGGATGAGCGGGCGAAACTTCTCCGGCGCAAAATCGTAATTCCGCCCGGAGACCGCACTTCATGAACGCCATCGAGGTCGATCACGTGACGAAGGCATTCGGCCGCTTCAAGGCGGTCGACGACCTGAGCCTGACCGTGTCCGGGGGCATGATCTTCGGCCTCCTCGGGCCCAACGGCGCCGGGAAGACGACGACGATCCGGATGATCATGGACATCACGGCCCCGGATACGGGCGCGATTCGCGTCCTCGGCCGGCCGGCGGCCCGGGAGTCGCTGGCGCGCGTGGGCTACCTCCCGGAAGAGCGAGGACTCTACCGCCGGATGCGCGTCCTCGACCATCTCCTCTTCCTCGCGGCGATCAAGGAGGTCGACGCGGCCACGGCGA
The DNA here is from genome assembly GCA_035717485.1 of Thermoanaerobaculia bacterium. Taxonomy (NCBI): domain Bacteria; kingdom Pseudomonadati; phylum Acidobacteriota; class Thermoanaerobaculia; species Thermoanaerobaculia bacterium. The sequence continues at coordinate 21,134 of DASTIQ010000034.1, forward strand.
AGAAGAGAATCGAACGCTGGCTGGACGCGATGGAGCTCCGGCCGTGGCTCCACCGGCGCGTGGACGAGCTCTCCAAGGGCATGCAGCAGAAGATCCAGTTCATCGCGACGATCGTGCACGACCCCGAGATCCTGATCCTCGACGAGCCGTTCTCCGGACTCGATCCGATCAACGTCAACCTCATCCGGAGTTTCCTGCTCGAGTTCCGCGCGGAGGGGAAGACGATCGTCTTCTCGACCCACGTCCTCGAGCAGGCGGAGAAGCTCTGCGACCACATCTGCCTGATCACGAAGTCGAAGAAGGTCCTCGACGGGGACCTCAAGGACCTCCGCCGGCGCTACGCCGGAAACGTGATCCGCCTCTCGACCGACGCCTCGCTCGAAAGGGTTCGATCGCTTCCCGGCGTCGCCGGCGCCGCGGCGGTCGACGGCGGTTTTCACGTCACGCTGGCGGACGCGACCGAGGCACGGACCGTCGTCCAGAAGCTCTTCGAGACGAACCGGGTCGACGCCTTCTCCCAGAAGGAGCCCGAGCTCGAGGAGATCTACCTGAAGGCCGTCCAGGACGCGGGTCTCGCCGAGACCCGGGTCATCTGACGAGGGAGCGAGCCATGGCGATCAACGCCCGAAAGGTCCGCGCGATCATCAAGCGCGAATACGTGGAACACATCCGCAAGAAGGCATTCTGGATCTTCACGATCCTGATGCCCGTGATCTGGCTCGTGTTCATCGGAGTCTCGATCCTCACGCAGTCGCGTCTCTCCGGGAAGAAGCGGATCGCGGTGATCGACCCCTCCGGTCGCTATTTCCGGCCGCTCGAGGAGGAGATCGCGTCGGGAAAGCATCGCGATCGAATCGCCCTCGTTCTTCGGACCCCCGGGCCCGGCGGAGTCGAGGCGCTGAAGGAGGAGCTCAAGAAGGACATCGCCTCGACCGACGACGCGCGGAAGATCGACGGCTTCATCGTCCTCGATCCCGATTCGGTCTCCGGAGGGAAGATCGAGTACTGGGCGGCCTCGATCTCCGACATCGTCTTCCAGGAGATGATCGAGCGCGACCTGAATCGCGCGTTCCTCCGGACGCGGCTCGCCGAGCGGGGGCTCTCCCCGGAGGTGATCCGGCAGGCCCAGGCGACCGTCTCGCTCGAAGCGAAGAGCACGAATCCCAAGTCGACCGTCGGGTTCTGGATCTCCTACATCTTCATGTTCTTCCTCTTCTTCACGCTGATCCAGTACGGGATGTACAACCTCCGCGGCGTGATCGAAGAGAAATCCAACCGCGTGGTGGAGATCGTGATCTCCTCCGTGCGCCCGACCGAGCTGATGCTCGGGAAGATCATCGGCATCGGGCTCGTCGGACTGACGCAATACGCGATCTGGTCCGTCCTCGCGATGAACATGGCCCTGCTGTCCGGAACCGGGATCGCGGCGATGCTGCCCGGCGGCAGCATCCCGACGATCCCGCTCTCGGTCGTCGCCTACTTCGTCCTCTACTTCCTCCTGGGATACTTCTTCTACGCCTCGGTGTACACGGCGATCGGCGCTCCCTTCAACACGGAACAGGAGGCCCAGCAGCTCGCGATGTTCCCGACGTGGATCATGGTCGTCCCGATGATGTTCTGGTGGACGATCGTCAACAATCCGAACTCCACGTTCGCGACGGTGCTCTCGTTCATCCCGCTCATGACGCCGATCGTGATGTTCATGCGCGTCACGCTGATCCCGGTTCCCGCCTGGCAGATCGCCGCGTCGATCGCGCTGATGCTCGGATCGATCGTCGGCATGGCCTGGCTCGCGGGAAAGATCTACCGCGTCGGGATCCTCATGTACGGGAAGAAACCCACGGTCCCCGAGATCCTGCGCTGGATGCGGCGATCGGAGGGGGTGCCGCCGGCATTCGAACCGTCGCCCGGAGAATCCACCGGCTCCTGAGCCCCGCCGCGGTCGGCCGAGAGAGGGGGCGACCGGGGATCAGTTCCGGTGCACGTGGACGCGCAGGCCGTAGGCCATCACCGGACCCCGATCGGAGTTGAATCCGGGATTCCAGACCCTCTGCACGTCCAGACCGATCGACGTCGCCTTGCCGACCGACGCATCGTAATTGGCCTCGGCGACGATCTCGTGGCCATAGGCGAGGCGGCCATCTCCCAGCTGGAATCCGATGCCTCCGCGCGACAGGTACTTCCGGTGCGAGTCGGAGAGACCGTTGCCGACGACCCCGACCGTGAGCGTGTCCGTGGGGCGCTTCCAGAAGCTCCCCGAGTGCGAGAATCCGGTCGAGAACGAGCGGTCGATCTCCGTGTAACAGAAGATCTCGTTTCGGCCGTCGTTTCCCCCGCCTCGCAGGAAAACGCCCCATTCCTTCGCGAACGTCCGCTGGAGGTTCACCCCGATGCCCCGCTTCGTGCGGCCGCGCTCACGGGTGGCGGTGATATCCGGAATCCCCGAGCCGGCCTCGTCGATCGCCTGGGCGTAGCTCCCCATCTGGGCGTGATTTTCGTACGCGAGAACCTTGGCGACTCCCGACGCATCGGGATCGAAGTCCCATTCGATCTCGAGGTTGTCTCCGCGGGCGTCGGAATAGTGATGGTCGAGGTCGAGTCCGTTGGCCTCGAGGGGAACGGCGAAGCTTCCGAAGCGAAATACGAGCGCGGGCCCGGGCAGGTAGAGCTCCGCGATCACTCCCCACGTGTATCCCCGGGCGTCCGCCGCGTAGTCCCACGATCCGTCGGTGATGAGCGCCTCGTTGATCAACCGGTGGTGGGTGTCGCCCGCGACGTCGTTCCCCCCCATGAAGTCCGGGAGAGAGACCTTGCCCGCGGTCAGTTCCAGCCGAACTCCCCGTTCGGAAGGATGGAACCGGGAGTCCGTGCCGGTGAGGAAGGCGTCGAGGTCACGCTCGTCCCCTTCGCCGCCGGACGGCCGGGCGACGGGCTCCTGGTGGCCGATCGGGATGTCCTGGTGGAGAAAGGCCCGAGCGAGGTAGGGCTTCTGCTCCAGGAGCCCCGCGTGCACCGAATCGCCGTTGACGTAGGCTCCCATCCCGGTGCCGCCGCCCGGACCGTGTCCGACGAGGAACTCCGGATCGACGGAGACCCACGCGTTCTTCCAGAGCCGAACGCCCGTGAAGATCGACAT
>DASTIQ010000035.1 GCA_035717485.1 Thermoanaerobaculia bacterium
GAGCCGCTCCCGGAAGAGCGCGCGGGCGCGCTCCCGGAAACCGGCGAACCGACCCGCCTCGACGGCGCCGCCGCACGCCTGCGCGTGGCCCCCGAACTCGACGAAATGCTCCCGGATCTCCGAGAGCGCCTCGTGCAGGGAGAGGCCGGGAATGCTCCGCCCCGATCCGACCGCGCGCTCTCCGTCGAGGGCGAAAAGGAAGACGGGGCAACGGAACTCGCGGGCGAGGCGCGACGCGGCGATCCCGAGGACGCCGCGCGGCCAGCCGGCTTCCGCCTCGATGACGATCCCGTCGGGCGCTTCTCCCGACTCGAGCACCCGGCGCCTCGCCTCCGCGACGACCCGCCTCTCGTGCCCCTGTCGCTCGGTGTTGCGTTCCGAGAGCTCGCGGGCGATTCCGGCCGCGCGCCCGGAGTCGCGCTCTTCGAAGACCGACAGGGCGAGGTCGGCGGTGTCGAGCCGTCCCGCGGCGTTCAGGCGCGGTCCCACGCGGAATGCGACCTCCTCCGACGTCGGCGCGCGTCCGGCGATGCCCGCTTCCGCCAGCAGCGCCTTCAACCCCGGCGCGCGCGGATCGGACAGCGCCGCGAGCCCCTCGGCGACGATCGCGCGGTTCTCCCCGACGAGCGGCACGATGTCGGCGATCGTCCCCAGCGCCGCGACCTTGGCGAGCGACCTCTCGGAGAGGGTCAGCCGTTCCCGGCGGATGATCGCCTGCGCGATCTTGAACGCGATCCCCGCGCCGCAGAGGTCCTTGAACGGATACCCGCATCCGGGCTGCTTCGGGTTGACGACCGCCGCCCCGGCCGGCAGGACGTCGGGAGGAAGGTGATGGTCCGTGATCACGACCGCGACGCCGGCCCGGGCCGCCTCGGCGACGGCTTCGACGGCGGTGATGCCGCAGTCCACGGTGACGATCGCCCGCGGACGGTGCTCCGCGAACACCTTTCGAAACGTCTCGGGCTTCAATCCGTACCCGTCGCGAACGCGGTGCGGAAGGAACGGCACGGCGTCGGCGCCGAGCGCGCGAAAGACGGCGCGCAGCTGGGCGACCGCCGTGACGCCGTCCACGTCGTAGTCGCCGAAGATCACGATTCGCTCGCCGCGCCGGGCCGTCGAGACGAGCGCGTCGACGGCCGCCTCCATTCCCTTCATCGCGAACGGATCGGGAGCCCGGTCGAGCGACGGAGAGAGGAAGTCCCGGGCCGCGGCCCCGTCGAACCCGCGGGCGGCGAGGACGCGCGCGATCGCCTCCGGAACGCCGTCCGAGACGAGGCGCCCCACGGCGTCGGGGTCGATCGCCGCGGCGACCCAGCGGGTGTCGTCCGGTGCGGGCTCTCCTCGATTGTCGGCGGCGCCCGGGCCGGGGCCCGTCATCCGATCGTCTCGAACCATCCCATTCCGCGGAACTTCGCGTACCGCGCGGCGAGCAGATCCGCCGGGGAGACCGCGGAGAGCTCGTCGAACGCCCGCGAGACGGCTTCGCCGAGCGCCTGGGCGGCGGCCCCGGGATCCGCGTGCGCGCCGCCCGCGGGCTCGGGAATGATCTCGTCGATCACGCCGAGGCCCTTGAGGTCACCCGACGTGATCTTCATCGCTTCCGCGGCGTCCTTCTTGCGGGCGGCGTCCTTCCAGAGGATCGCCGCGCATCCTTCCGGCGAGATGACGGAGTAGACCGAATGCTCGAGCATGAGGATCCGGTCCCCGACTCCGAGCGCCAGCGCCCCTCCCGAACCCCCCTCGCCCGTCACCGCGACGACGATCGGGACGGCCAGCCGCGTCATCTCGAAGATGTTCGTCGCGATCGCCTCCGCCTGCCCGCGCTCCTCGGCGTCGATGCCCGGGTACGCGCCGGAGGTGTCGATCAGCGTCAGGACCGGCCGCCGGAATTTCTCCGCGAGCTTCATCACGCGCAGGGCCTTGCGGTATCCGTCCGGCCGGGGCATCCCGAAATTCCGGCGGATCTTCTCCTTCGTGTCGCGCCCTTTCTGATGGCCGATGACCGCGATCGGCCGGTCTCCGAAGACCGCCAGCCCCGCCACGATCGCCTCGTCGTCGGAGAATCGCCGGTCGCCGTGGATCTCGACGAAGTCGCGCGTCAGCGCCTGGATGTAGTCGAGCGGATACGGGCGCTGGGGATGTCGGGCGACGAGCGTCTTCTGCCACGGGGTGAGGCTCGAATAGATCTCCTGGGTCGTGCGCTCGATGCGCTCCTGGAGCTTCTGGATTTCGCGGCGGTGGGAACCGTCGTCCGGGAGCGCCTCGAGCTCCTCGAGGCGGCGCCGGAGCCGGACGATCGGCTCCTCGAACTGCGATTCTTCGGATTGCACCGCCCGATCTTATCCTCGGGAGAGGCTTCCGGCCGTAAGCCTTTTCCTTCCCGTCGATACCGCTGATCCAATCCCCGGGACGGCGAGGGGGCGGCAACCGCCTCGACCCCGGGATGAGCGGCGTCGATCTACATGAGGTTCCGGGGGTCGACGTCCACCGCGACCGACGCGCCCGGCGGGGGCGATTCGGGAACGGCGCGGGCGAGCGCCGCCAGGACCGCGCGCCGGCTCCGGGAGCGTACGAGCACCTGGTAGCGCCACTTGCCGGCGATCCGCTCGAGCGGAGCCGGCGCGGCCGCCGTCACCCGGACCGCCTCGTCGCCGCCGAGCGCCGAGGCGATTTCCGCCGCGACCTCGGCGGCCCGTCCCCGTTCGGCGGCCGAGACCAGGACCTCGGCCATTTCGCAGAAGGGGGGGTAGAAGAACGTCCGGCGAAACTCCAGCTCCCCGCGCGCGAACGCGGCGACGTCGTGCGCGAGAGCGGCCCGGATCGCTCCGTTCTCCGGATGGAACGTCTGGACGAGGACCGTTCCGGGCCGCTCCCCGCGGCCGGACCGACCCGCGACCTGAGCGAGCAGCTGGAACGTCTTTTCCGCGGCGCGAAAATCGGGAAAATTCAGGATCGTATCGGCCGACAGGACGCCGATCGCCGTCACCTCCGGGAAGTGGTGCCCCTTGGCGACCATCTGGGTGCCGATCAGCGCCCGAACCTCCCCGTTTTCCATGGACGCGACGACCGCCGCCGCCCCGCCCCGCCGGCGCGCGGTGTCCGAGTCGAGGACCGCGAACGGGACGGACGGAAAGAGCGCGGCGAAGCGCTCCGCGGCGCGCTCGGTTCCCGCCCCGATCGCCTCGAGATGCCGGCCGCCGCAGGCGTCGCACCGCGACGGGATGGGCCGGCGCGAGCCGCAGTAGTGGCAGCGGAGCGCCCCGTCGCGGCGGTGGACGACGGAGGACACGCTGCACCGGGAGCACGGGAACGCGTGGCCGCAGGCGCGGCAGAGAAGGAACGGCGCGTACCCGCGCCGCGGGGCGAGAAGGATCGCCTGTTCGCGGCGCGCGAAGACCCCCTCGAGGAGATCGACGAGCGCCCGCGAGAAGAGCGGCACCCCCTTCTCCTCCGGGAGCGCGGTCTCGCGGCGGAGATCCACGATTCGAACTTCCGGGAGCGGGCGGCGTTCGATCCGCTCCGGCATCGCGAGACGCCGGATCTTTCCCTCTTCGCTCGCCTGCCACGTCTCCATGGCCGGCGTGGCGGAGCCCAGGAGGAGAACGGCCCCGTGCGCCTGGGCTCGAAGCGCCGCCGCGTCGCGGGCGTCGTAACGCGGTGGATCCTGCTGCTTGTAGGAGCCGTCGTGCTCCTCGTCGACGACGACGACGCCGATGTCGGCGATCGGCGCGAACACCGCCGACCGCGGGCCGATCACGATTCGCGCCCGGCCGAGCCGCATTTCCTGCCACGCCCGCGCGCGCCGCGACTCGCCGATCGCCGAATGGAGCACGACCGCGTCGTCGCCGAAGCGCGCCCCGAGGCGGCGGGCGAAGACGGGGGTCAACGCGATCTCGGGAACGAGCCAGATCGCGCCGCGGCCGCTCGCGCGCGCCCGCGCGATCGCCCGCAGATACACCTCCGTCTTGCCGCTTCCGGTCACCCCGAAGAGGAGCATCGGTGCGAAACGACGCGCGTCGAGCGCCCCGTGGATTTCCGAGAGCGCCGCTTCCTGATCGGGAGAGAGGGTGATCGTCGCCTCCGGCCGCGGCGGGATCGGCGAGTCGTCCTCGACCGCACGCTCCTGCTCGCCGGCCGAGACCGCTCCGCGCGCCGCGAGCCGGCGCATGAGGGCTGCCGAGAATCCCGCGGCGCGGAGCTCCTCGGCGAGCGCCGGCCGTCCGAGGACCTCCATGTGGCGCAGCGCTTCGCGCCCCTTCGCGGAACGGCCGGCGAGGGCGGAGCGACCCGCGGCGTCGCCGGCCAGGGAATACACCGCCTGCCGGCGCGCCCTTCGCACCGGGGTCGCGAGCGTCCGGACCCATCCTCGCCCTTCGAGCTCCCGCAGGCGTTCCCGCGACCCGGGGCCGAGCGCCGCGAGGAGCGCGCCGTCCGCCCGGCCCCGCTCGAGGAGCATTTCCAGGATCGCCCGACCCTCCGGATCCGCGCCGGCGAGGCTCGCCGCGCCTTTCGCGGTCGCCTCGTAGCGGGTCGCCTCGCCCCGCGGAAGGCCGGCGGGAAGCGCGGCCCGGAGGAGCTCGCCCCAGGAGCAGAAGAATCGGTCCGCGAGCGCCCGGGTCGTCTCGAGGAGCTCCCCCTCGACGGCGGGCTCCTCGTCGAGGACGGCGGACAGCTCCCGGAGGGCGTGCGCTTCCGGGTCCCGGGGATCCTCTTCGACGACGACCCCGGAGAGCGTTCTCCCTCCGAGCGGCGCCGTCACGCGGCACCCGAGGAGCCGACCCTCGCGATGCGCCGCCGGCACGGCGTACGTGAACGCGCGCCGCAGCGGCAGAGGAAACGCGACGGAGACGCGAGCGGGCATCCCGGGATTATCCCCGTTACCGCCCGGCCGCCGCGGTTCGGGCTTTCCGCTCCGGCGGCGCGAATCCCTTTCTTTTCCGCCCGCGCGCCGTCGCTCGATCGATCGCGCCGGCCGATCTAGATGCGGGTGGAGGGCGCCTGGTCCGGCGTCGACGACGAATCCCCGGTCACGTACTCGAACCGGCGCTTCCGCGAATCCCACCGGTACCGCCGCGTCGTGTCGTCCTCGGCGAGGTCGGGGGTGATGACGATCGCGTCGCGGTCGACGGAGAGATCTCCTCGCTGGAGCGAAATCTCGCTCTCGATGACCTCCGGCGGGCGGAATCCTCCGCGGCCGTCTCCCGGAAAGACGACGACGGTGAACCACGGAGCGGCCGCCGGCTTCCCGCGGTCGACGAACGCCGTCACGAAATCCTGGACGCCGTCGTCGTCGAGATCGCCGCGCACGAAGTACGGATGGTAGACGCCGTAGAGCGGCGTCATGTCGTCCGCGTCGTCGGAGGGGCGCGCGTCCGAGTCGGAGGCGAGCTGCCATCCGGGATGCTGCGCGAGGAAGGACCGGACGGCCTGCGCCTCCCCCGTCGTCAGCGCGACGTCCTTCGGAATCGGCGAGGGGGGGACCGGCGCGGGGGCCGCGGGACCGCGCTCGCGGACGATCCGGACCTCGGGTCCGCGGCGGCAGGCGCCCGAGAGCGCGAAGGCGCCGCACAAAAAAGCGGCGAGCCGAAGCCCGCCGCGGCGACGAGCGGACGGGAAGCGCGGGATCACGCGTGGGCGGCGGCTTCCCTCGAAACGCTCTCGAACCGTTCGTTCACCTTCTGCCAATTCACGTTCCTCAGGAACGCTTTCATGTACGACGTCTTGTCCGTCCCGTAGTCGATCATGAACGCGTGCTCCCAGGTGTCGAGGGCCAGGATCGGGCGGAGGCCGACCATCATCCGGTCGGCGTGCTCGAACACCTGATTGTGATGGAGCATACGGTCCCGGTCGTCCCACGTCAAAAGCACCCAGCCGTTGGTCGCGGTGGTGCCGCACGCCTCGAGATCGCTCTCCCAGTTCGAGATCGAGCCGAACGCGCTTTCGACGGCTTTCCGGACGTCTCCCGAAGGCTTCGCCTCGCGCGCGGCCGCCCCCAGGTTCTCGAAGTACAGTTCGTGCAGGTACACCCCGTTGTAGGGAGTCGCCTCGCGTCGGCGGAGCTCGGCGTATTCGCCGTACGAGAAGTTCGATTTCGCGACGCGCTGATCGTAGGGGATCGCCGCGATCTTGTCGCGGACTTCGTTCAGCTTCTTCACGTAGCCCTGATAGAGGCCGAAGTGCTGCGTCAGCTGCCGCTCCGAGAAGCCATCGAGCTTGCCGACGAGGTGATCGAAGTTCTTCGCCTGGATTGCCATGTTTTCTCCTTTCTCGAGAAAGTCACCGCGCCCGGGGATTCCGGTCCGGGCATGCCGGCGGACCGACGGAGCACCGCCGGAAATTCCGCTTTCCGACGGGTGCGCTCGAATGGTCCGAAGACGGCTGCGACTGCAAGAAAAGTGCCGTCGTCATTATTGAAACACGGCGGCCGGGCAGGATATTCTCCGCGCACTCGCCCGGACGTCCTCCGGGCCGTTCAACGAGAGAAGGAGGGAACGCCCGATGTGGCCTCAAGACCCCATGACCAACGTCCTCTTCCTGCTCCGGTGGCTCCATTTCCTGGCGGGAATCACGTGGATCGGCATGCTCTACTTCTTCAATCTCGTCAACGTGAAGTTCATGAAAGAGCTCGACGCGGCGACGAAGGGGAAGGTCGTGCCGAACCTGATGCCGAAGGCGCTCTGGTGGTTCCGGTGGGGCGCGTTCTGGACGGTCGTCGCCGGACTCGCGCTGCACATGTCGACGGTGACGAGCGAATCGCACGGTCTTCCGGCGTTTTTCTGGGTCTGGCTCGTCGTGGTCGTCGCGACGTTCGTCGTCGGAACGTGGCTCTTCACCGCCTTCAAGAAGGACGGCCGGGCGACCTTCGCCGCTTATCTCCTCCTGCTCGTCGTGATGAGCGTCGTCCTCTGGAAGGTGCACTCGTCGGCGAACACGTCCTGGAAGGTCCTCTCCATCGCGCTCGGCGGCGGAATGGGGATCATCATGTTCATGAACGTCTGGATGATCATCTGGCCGCTCCAGAAGAAGATCATCGCCGCGACGCGCGCGCAGGCGGAGTCCGGCGCCGCGCCGCCTGCCGAGATGCCCGCCTGGGCGCGTCGCGCATTCCTGGCATCGCGAGCCAACGCCTGGATGTCGGTCGCCATGCTGTTCTTCATGGGCGCGGCGAGCCACTTCCCGATCGGGATCGGAAAGTAGCGAACGGAACGCTCCGACGATCGGAATACCGGGGAGGCGAGAGCCTCCCCTTTTCTATGGTCGAGTGTCGAAAGTCGCGAGTCCCCAGGCTCGACCGTGGGCGGTCTCGAGTCGAGGCGCCCCGAGGGCGGGTTTCGTGTACTAAATCGGCGACGCTGACTCGACGGCCGTCGAGACGCGAGCCCGCCGCGCGATCGCGGCCCGACGCGTACGTCGAGCGCCGCCCGCGGACCGGATCGTCCCGGATCGCTCGATGCATCGGGCGCCCGCTATTCCCGGAGCGCCTCCCTCACCTTCTTCATGTCCTCCCACACGTCCTTCTTCCTCTCCGGGCTGCGCAGCAGGAACGCGGGATGGTACGTCGGCATGACCCGCACGGGCCCGAGCGGATGGAATCGCCCCCGCAATCGGCCGATCGAGAGCTCGCTCTCGAGGATCGCCTGGGTCGCGAACGTTCCGAGGGTCACGATGATCCGCGGCGCGATGAGCCGGATCTGCTCGCGGAGGTACGGCAGGCAGGCCGCGACCTCGTCGGGTTCGGGGTTCCGGTTCTCCGGGGGCCGGCACTTCAGGACGTTGGCGATGAAGACGTCGTCCCGGGTCAGGCCGATCGCCTCGATGATCTTCGTGAGGAGCTGTCCCGCGCGCCCCACGAACGCGAGGCCCTGCGCGTCCTCGTCCGCCCCCGGCGCTTCGCCGACGAACATGAGGGCGGCGCGAGGGTTCCCCTGGCCGAAGACCAGGTGCGTCCGCCTCGACGAGAGCTTGCAGCGCGGGCAGCCGGCCGTGAATCCGGCGAGCGCCTCCAGCGTCGGGAAATCCGCGGGAACGATCGGACGCGCCGCGGGATTCGTCGGGACGGCGTCGGTTCCGGGAGGGGCGCCGGCGGGAGGCCGCGGGGAAGCCGGCCGGGGCGGCGGAGGCGGCGAGGCGCGAACGGCGCCGGCCGCGACGTCGAGATAGATCTCCCGGATGCCGAGGTCCCGGAAGAACCGGATCTCCTCTAGATTTTTGCGGGGATCGTCCGCCACGACAGCGTCGAGGATACCGCGTCCCAGATCTTGTCCGCGATCTCTTTCTTGGGCCGGCGGGAGACCTCGACGCGCTGCCCCGTGGCGGAGAGGAGCACGACCTCGTTGTCGTCCGATTCGAACCCGACGCCCTCGCGCCCGACGTCGTTCCAGACGATCCAGTCGGCGTGCTTGGCGGCGAGCTTGCGGCGGGCGCGCTCTTCCTGTCCGTCGCCCGCCTCGGCGGCGAAGGCCACGACGATCCGCGAACCCTTGCGGGCCGCGACGGAGGCGAGGAGATCCTCGCCCGGCGAAAGCGCGAGGCTCCGGGGTCCGTCCGACCGGTGCAGGCGCCGAGGCGCCTTCTCCGGAACGAAGTCGGCGACGGCGGCGGCCATCACGAGGACGTCGCACGCGTCGAACCGCGCGTCGAGCAGGCTCTTGAGATCCCCCGCCGTCTCGAACCGGACGGCCTCGACTCCGGGGGGAACCGGGCGATCCGACCCGGTGAGGAGGACGACCTCCGCGCCGCGCGCGCGGGCGCGCTCCGCGAGGGCGTGCCCCATCCTTCCGGACGACCGGTTCGAGACGAAGCGCACCGGATCGATCGGCTCGCGCGTCGGTCCCGCGGTGACGAGCACCTTCGTGCCCGCGAGGTCGGCGGCGGAACGAAAGATCGCGGCCTCCACGATCTCCTCGGGCTCGGCCATCCGGCCGACCCCGGCCCGGCCGGAGGCGAGGGGTCCCGAGACGGGGCCCACGAAACGGACGCCCCGGGATCGGAGCACCCGCACGTTCTCCGCGACCGCGGGATGCTCCCACATCGCGCTCTCCATCGCGGGAGCGAGCACGATCGGGCCGCCATGCGAGAGGGCGTAGGTCGCCAGGGGGTCGTCGGCGATGCCGTGGGCGAGCTTCGCGATCGCGTCCGCGGAAGCGGGAGCGACGAGAAGGAGCTCCGCCCAGCCGGCGAGCGCGACGTGCTCCACCGCGGCGGAGGGGGCGAACATGTCGGAGAGGACGGGATTGCCCGAGAGGACGGAGAACGTGAGCGGGGCGACGAATTTCCCGGCGCTCTTCGAGAAGACGACCCGAACTTCGTCGCCGCGCTCCCGGAGGCGTCGGACGACGTCGGCGGCCTTGAACGCCGCGATGCTGCCGGAGACGCCGAGGATGATTTTCATTCAGGCCCGTCCCCGCGCCGCGGGCGCGCCGCCGTCCGGGGCGGCCGCCGGGCGGCGATCAGGACTCTTCGGTCTCGACCGGTTCCGGAGTCTCTTCGGTATCGGTCGGGAGCGACCCGCCCTCCGGTCCGAAGTCCCACCGGATCATGTTCTTCTCGAATTCGCCGGCCGCGAGCCGGGTGGGCTTGACGGGCGTCTCCGTCTCCATCTTGGGACGGGCGCCGCGCATCAGCTGCTCGGCGCGCCGCGCGAGCAGGATCACCATTCGAAACTTGCTGTCGACGCCTTCGGGCAGGTTCTGGATCACGGGAACTCCCCTCTATCGAAACTGTTTGCGAATCCGCTCGAGCTGGTCTTTCATCCGCGCCGGGCGCGACCGCGCCGCGGACACGATCGCCTCGAGCGAGCCGAGGGCCCGCTCAAGGTCGTCGTTGATAATAGCATAGTCGTACTGGGAGACCTCGTCGATCTCCCGGGCCGCGTTGGCCAGCCGCTTCTCGATCTGCCCCTCGTCGTCGAGCCCCCGTGCCCGGAGCCGCCGGGAAAGCTCGGCGGCCGAAGGGGGGAGGATGAAGATGGCGATCGAGCCGGGGTACTTTCCCTTGACCTGCCGAACGCCCTGGACGTCGATGTCGAGGATCACGTCCTGGCCGGCGAGGAGCCGCGGAAGGACCTCCCTTCGCGCCGTGCCGTAGAGGTTCCCGTGGACCTCCGCCCATTCCAGGAAATCGTCTCGCCCGATCATCCCGCGGAAGTCCTTCGCGGTCACGAAGTGGTATTCGCGGCTGTCCTCCTCCCCGTTGCGCCGCGCCCGCGTCGTGTGGGATACCGAGAAATGAAGGTCGCCGGAATGGCGCGTGAGGAGACGGGAGATGAGCGTCGTCTTCCCGCCTCCCGACGGCGAGGACACGATGAAGAGGTCGCCGGCGGCGATCTCGCTCATTCGAGGTTCTGCACCTGTTCGCGGATCTTCTCGGTCTCGCTCTTCATGTCGATGACGTCGCGGGTCACCGCGAGGTCCCGGCACTTGGAGCCGATCGTGTTGATCTCCCGCTGGATCTCCTGGGTCAGGAAGTCGAGTTTCTTCCCGACCGGCTCCGACGCGCGCGCGAGCAGGTCGCGGAACTGGTCGAGGTGGGAGTCGAGCCGCGTCACCTCCTCGGCCACGTCCGAGCGTTCCGCGAGGACGACCGCTTCCTGCTCGAGCCGGCCCGAGTCGAGCGGCGTGTCCGCGAAGAGCCCGGCGAGGCGTTCCTTCAGGGACGCGTGCAGCCGTTCGAGGATGTCCCGGCGCGCCTCCGCGATCCGGCCGAGCCTTTCGCGCAGGAATCCGACGCGTTCGAGGAGGTCCGCCGCGAGGAGCGCCCCCTCGGCCTCCCGCATCCGGGTCGCCTCCGCCGCCGCGTGAGAAGCGATCGCCGCGATCTGCTCGACGGCGTCGGTCTCCAGCGTCTCGGCCGCGCCCTCGACATGGACGACCTGGGGGACCGTGAGGAGGTCGCGCACCTCGAGGCGGCCGCCGATGGGAAATTTCGCGGCGAGCGCCGCGAATCGCGCGAGCAGTCCTTCCAGCAGCGATTCGTTGATCGTGATCTCGTGCGCGGGCTCCTGCAGGCGGCGGAGGCGGACCGTCACGTCCGCCTTCCCGCGGGCGATCCGCCGGGAAACCGCGCGACGGATCGCGGGCTCGAGGTCGGCGTGCTCCTCGCGCAGCCGGACGTTGAGATCCAGGAAGCGGTGGTTGACGGTCCGGATCGCGACGTCGACGCTCCACTCCCCCACGACGCCGTGCGCGCGGCCGAAGCCGGTCATGCTGCGGATGCTCACGCGGAAGCCTCCGCGACGCGCGGCTCGCCGTCCCGGAACTGCATCTCGTACAGACGGCGATAGAGGCCGCCCCGCCCGAGGAGCTCCGCGTGGGTCCCCTGGTCCACGACCCGGCCTTCGTCGAGGACCACGATCCGGTCGGCCCGCCGAACCGTCGAAAGGCGATGCGCGATGACGAGGGTCGTCTTTCCCACCATCAGCGTCGCGAGGGCTTCGGCGACCGCGGCCTCCGACTCGGCGTCGAGCTGGGAGGTGGCCTCGTCGAGGATCAGGATCGGGGCGTTCTTGAAGAAGGCTCGCGCGATCGACAGGCGCTGGCGCTGGCCGCCCGAGAGGCGGCCCGCGTCCTCCCCCACCGGCGTGTCGTAGCCCTCGGGGAGCGCCCCCAGGAACCCGTCCGCGCGCGCGCGCCGGGCCGCCTCGGCGACCGCTTCGTCCGTCGCGTCCGCGCGCCCGTAGGCGATGTTCGAGCGCGCCGTCCCGTTGAAGAGGAGCATCTCCTGGGTCACGAGCGCCATCTGTCCGCGGAGCGAGGCGAGGGTGACGGAGCGGATGTCGGTGCCGTCGATCGTGATGCGTCCACCGGCCGGATCGTACAGGCGTGGCAGGAGATTGGCGAGAGTGGTCTTTCCGGCCCCCGACGGCCCCACCAGGGCGATGGTGCGCCCCGCCGGGATCTCGAAGGTGACCCCGTGCACGACGTCCGCGTCGCCGTAGCGGAACGACACGCCCTCGAAGCGGATCCCCCGGGATATCGGCGGGAGGTCCGGCGCTCCCGGCGCCTCGCGGATCTCGTTTTCCCGGTCCATCAGCTCGAAGATCCGGGCCGACGACGAGATCGCCTGCTGCAGCGACAGGTTCACCTTCGTGACGTTCTTGATCGGCGTGTACATCGTCAGGAGCGCGATCAGGAACGACAGGAAGTCGCCGGCCGTCATCGTGCCGGCCGAGATCCTCCGGGCCGCGTAGACGAAGAGCAGGGTCAACCCGGTGCCGGAGAGGATCTCCATCAACGGCGACGAGATCGCCTGGATCCGGATCGTCCTGAGGTTCACGCGGAAGTACCGCTGGTTCGCGTGGCGGAAGCGCGCCGACTCGAATCCTTCCATCCCGTACGTCTTGACGATGCGGTGTCCCCGGATCGTCTCCTGGAGGATCTCGCCGATCTCGCCCATCCGTTCCCGGGAGGAGAAGGTCGTGGTGCGGAGGCGCCGCGAGATCTCGACGACCGGCCAGAGGAGCAGCGGCGCGACGACGAGGGCGAAAAACGTCAGCGTCCGGTTGAGGGAGAGGACGTACGCGAGCATGACCGCGATCGTCAGCACCCCCTGGAAGAGATCGGCGATCCGGGTTCCGAACGCCCCCTGGATCAGCTCGACGTCGCCGAGGAGACGGCTCATCAGGTCTCCCGTCGTCGCCCGCGAGTAGAAGCCGGCGGACTGGCGGACGAGATGGTCGTAGGCGTCGGCCCGCAGATCGCGCACCATCGAGAGGCCGACGCCGTTGAACTCGTACTCGGAAAGGTACGAAAACACGTTCTTGAGGACGAGCGCCAGGAGGAGGAGGGCGGGAACCGCGGCCCAGAGGGGTATTCCGCGCGCGACGAGCCCCGCCTTGAACGCGCCGTACGCCGCGTCGAGGGCGCGCATCACGGCCCCGTGCGAGCTCCGGGCGAGGGGCGAGACCGCCTCGGTCGGACGCGTCCCCCCCGCGGGCGTGAGGACGTCGTCGAAGAGCGAGCGGAAGAAGAAAACGAGCGCCCCGGTCGACATCGCGACGACGACCATCGCGGCGAGCGCCGCGGCGACCTTCCCGCGGTACGGGGCGAGGTAACGGAGCAGACGGCGGAGAACGGTCACGCCGGGAGCACCTCGAGGACGGCTTCCGCGGCGCGCGCGGACGCCCCCCTCGGCCCGAGCTTCTCCCGGACCTCCGCCCAGCGGCGACGGACGGCGTCCGCGGCGTCGGAGGAGTCGAGGAAGCGGGCGGCCTCGCGCCGGACGCCCTCGACGGTCGCCTCCTCCTGGACGAGCTCGGGAACGACCCGCTCTCCGGCGACGATGTTGGCGAGGGCGATGTGGGGAGTCTTCACGAGGCGGCGCGCGAGCGCCATCGTCGCGGCCGAGGTCCGGTAGACGACGACCATCGGCACGCCGCAGAGCGCGCCCTGGAGGGTCGACGTCCCGGAGGAGACGAGGAGCACGTCCGAGGCCGCGAGGAGCGGTTCCGGATCGCCCCGGTGGAAGGTCATCCCCGCCTCTTCCGCCCCGGGAAAGAGAGCGTCGGCGACGCCCGGCGCCGGGACGACGACCACGTCCGCGGCCCGTTCCGCCGCGAGGCGGCGCGCGGCGTCGCGCAGGATCGGCCAGTGCCGGCGCACTTCGCCGGCGCGGCTTCCCGGCATGACGGCGATCCGCTGCCTTCCCGGGCGGCGCGGCACGGGCGGATCGGTCCTCAGGCGTTCCTCCACCTCGTCTGCGATCGGATGCCCGGCGCACACCGCGTCGATCCCCGCGCGCCGGTAGATCTCGGTCTCGAACGGGAAGAGCGTGATCATCCGCCGCACGAACGCCTTCATTCCCTTCACCCGCCCGGAGCGCCATGCCCACACCTGCGGCGAGACGTAATACACGACCGGGACGCCGCGGCGCGCGAGGCGACGGCCCAGCCGCAGGTGAAAGTCGGGAAAGTCGATCAGGATCGCGGCGGCCGGGCGCTCCCGGATCGCCGCCCGCTCGAGACGCCGGGCGGTCCTCCAGACGGCGGGGAGCTTGCCGATCACCTCGAAGAGCCCGACGACGGAGATCTCCGCGGAGTCCGCGACGCGGACGACGCCCTCCTTCTCCATGCGCTCCCCTCCCATTCCGAAGAACGAGAGCCCGGGGCGGCGCCGGCCGAGCTCGCGGACCAGAGAAGCCCCGAGACGATCCCCGGAGGTCTCGCCCGCCGAAACGAACACCTTCATCGGCCGCCCGTCAGGGATGCGGCGGGAGCGGGTACATCGCCCATCCCGCCGCAATCGCGCCGACGAGCATCGTGAGGAGGACGAAGACGAAGTAGCGCCACCGTTCCCGGCGGCCGGAGCGCCAGAGCAGCGCGAAGAAGGCCGCGGTCAGGAGCGCGTAGAGGACGAGCGCGAGGAAATGGTCGGCGGGCATGCTCAGCTCTTGGCCCCCGTGAAGATGTCGTACGCGTCGAGCATCAGCAGGAGGTTCATCATTCCCGCGGTCAGGATGAACGCGCAGC
Organism: Thermoanaerobaculia bacterium; assembly: GCA_035717485.1. NCBI lineage: Bacteria > Pseudomonadati > Acidobacteriota > Thermoanaerobaculia > Thermoanaerobaculia bacterium. The sequence continues at coordinate 14,465 of DASTIQ010000035.1, forward strand.
CGTATTCGAAGGTCGGCGAGAGGATGTTCCCCGCCGTGTTCTCGATCAGCAGCCGCGCCCCGATGTTCAGGAGGCCCGCGCCGTAGCACGCGAAGGTGGCCAGGAGCGTCAGCGGATGCTCCGGCTCGCGGACGTAGAGCTTGCCGTGGTAGCCGAGCCCGAGCAGGAACGCGGCGGTGACGATCGCGGCGTACAGGAGCGCCGTTCCGCGCTTTCCGAGATACGCGTGGCCGAGCCCGGGGAACAGCCAGGCGAGGAGCAGCGCGACGAAGAGGTTTCCGCGGGCCGCCGGAGTGCCGCGGCGCGCCTCCGCCGCCCCCGGCTCCGCGCGGCTCACCTCGAGCTCCGGGCGAGCGCCTCGAAACCCGCCGCCACCGCGCGCCGCGTCTGCGGCAGCTCCTCGGGAACGACCCGCGTCTCGCCGGTGACCGTCATGAAGTTCGTGTCCCCGTCCCAGCGGGGAACGACGTGGAAGTGGTAGTGGTCCGCGATCCCGGCGCCGCCCGCCCGGCCGAAGTTCGCGCCGACGTTGAATCCGGCGGGGCGGTAGAGCCGCGCGAGGACCTCCTGGGTCCGCGAGACCTCCTCGATGAGCTCGGCGAGCGTGGCGCCGTCGCTCTCGAACAGCCGCGCCTCGTGGGCGACCGGCGCGACCATCACGTGGCCGTTCGCGTAGGGGTAGCGGTTCAGCATCGAAAAGACGCGATCACCGCGGTGAACGACGAGCGTCTCGACGTCGTCCTCGCCCCGGAGCGCGTCACAGAAGATGCAGCCGGGCGCCTTCTCCGACACGAGATAGCTCAGACGCCACGGAGCGAAGAGGGTCTCCATCCGCCGCCCGCCGACCCGAAGGTCACCGGTTGATCAGTTCCTTGAGCTCTTTTCCCGGCTTGAAATACGGGATGCGCTTGGCGGGGACCTGGACCTTTTCCCCGGTCTTCGGATTCCGGCCGACGCGGGCTCCGCGCGAGCGCAGCCGGAACGAGCCGAAACCGCGGAGCTCGATCTTCTCCCCTTCCCGGAGGGACTGGATGATCGAGTCGAAGAACGCCTCGACGGCGGCCTCCGCCTCCTTCTTGTTGAGATCCGCCGCGGTCAGGACCTTCTCGATCAGCTCCGCTTTCGTCATCTCACTCTTCGTCCGTCTCGGTCTTCTTGCGCGACCGCTTCTTCTTGGGTGCCTCTCCCCCCTCGGCGGGCGCCGGGGAAGCCTCGGCGGCCGCGACCTCGCGGGAGGAGAGACCCACCTTCATCTCGTCGTCCTCGATCCGCAGGATCGTGGCACGCACCTTCTGCCCCTCGGCGTAGTGGTCCTGGGGCTTCTGGCCGCGGGCGAGCGGGGTTTCCGACACGTGCATCAGGCCCTCGACCATGCCGTCGATGTTCACGAACACGCCGAAGTCCGCGATGCGCGTGACCGTCCCCTCGATCACCGAGCCGACCTGGTGCTTCTTCTTGAACTCCTCCCACTCGTTGGGCATGAATTCCTTGATCGAGAGGGAGATCCGGCGGTTCTCCGGATCGATGTGCGTGATCGTCGCCCGGACCTCGTCCCCTTTCTTGAGGACCTCGGAGGGGTGCTTGATCCGCTTCGTCCACGACATGTCCGAAACGTGGATCAGGCCGTCGACGCCCTCCTCGATCTCGACGAACGCGCCGAAGTCGGTGAGGTTGCGCACCTTGCCGGTGATCTCGGTGCCGATGGCGTACTTCTCGGCGACCCCTTCCCAGGGATCGGGGAGCGTGTTCTTGAGCGACAGCGAGATCCGCCGCGTATCGGTATTGACGTCGGAGATGATCGCCTCGACCGTGTCGCCGACCGAGACGACCTTCGAGGGATTCTTCATCTTCTTCGACCAGGACATCTCGGAGACGTGGATCAGGCCCTCGATCCCCTGCTCCAGCTCGACGAAGGCGCCGTAGTCCGTGACGTTCGTGACGCGGCCGGAGACGCGGGAACCGACCGGGTACTTTTCCGGCACCTGCTCCCACGGGTCCGCGGTGAGCTGCTTCGTGCCGAGCGAAACCCGCTCGGTCTCCTTGTCGAACTTCAGCACGACGACGTCGATCTCGTCCCCGACCTTGAGGACGTCCGACGGATGGTTGATCCGTCCCCAGGAGATGTCGGTGACGTGGAGGAGGCCGTCGAGGCCCCCGAGATCGACGAAAGCGCCGTAGTCGGTGAGGTTCTTGACGGTGCCGCGGAGCACGCGCCCCTCCTCGAGCTGGGCGAGCGTCTCGCGCTTCTTGGCTTCCTGCTCGACCTCGATGACGGCCTTGCGCGAGAGGACGATGTTCCCCCGCTTCTTGTCGACCGAGATGACCTTGAACTCGAACTCCTTGCCGCGCAGGAAGTCGAGGTTCTTCACGGGCTTGGTGTCGACCAGCGAGCCGGGAAGGAACGCCTTGACGCCGATGTCGACGGCGAGGCCTCCCTTGATCCGGTCGATGATGCGGCCGCGCACGTTCGTGCCCTCGCGGAACGCCTTCTCCACGTCGTCCCAGACCCGCATCTTCTCGGCTTTGTCCTTGGACAGGACGACGTAGCCGTTCTGGTCCTCGGTCGATTCGAGCAGGACGTCGATCCGGTCGTTGACGGCGACGGTGACGTGCCCTTCGTAGTCGGTGAACTCGGCGATCGAAATGACCCCTTCCGACTTGTACCCGATGTCGACGATCACTTCCGACGGCGTGACCTGGATCACGCGGCCCCGGATGATCTGCCCTTCCTGGAGATTCTTGAGAGTGTCCTCGTACTGGGCGATCAGGCTCTCGTATTCGGCCGCGCTCAGTTCAGTCTCGGTTTCCATCGGCTGGTCTTTGGACTCCTTCAATTGATTTTCGTGCCCCCTAAATCTTTGATTTCCAAAAAGCAAATTTACCCCGCTTCTCGAGGGCGAGTCAAGACCTCGGGGGGCCGCCGGCCTCCACCCGGGCGAGGATTCGCCGGGCGATTTCCTCCGGTCCGACCCCGTCGCTTTCGAGCAGCTCGTAGGTCGAATCCCGGGAGAGCGGGGAGTCGGGACGGGCGGAGTCGTCCCGGTCGCGGGTGCGCATCTCCTCCAGGACCTTCTCGTACGGTTCCTCGACACCGCGCCGGCGGAGCTCCTCGTGGCGGCGCCGGGCCCGTTCGTGCTCGTCGGCGGTCAGGAAGAACTTGAAAGGGGTCTCCGGGAAGACCTTCGTGCCGATGTCTCGCCCCTCGACGACGCCGCCTCGCGCGAGCCCGATTTCCCTCTGGCGAGAAACGAGACGGCGGCGCACCTCGGGAATCGCGGAAACAGCAGAAGCATAAAGGGATATCCGGGGTTCGCGGATCGCCGCGGACACGTCCTCGCCGTCCAGCCACACCGTGGTGCCGTCCGGGGAGGTGGAGAGGTCGATCGCGGCGGCATCGGCCAGGCGGGCGACCGCGGCCGGCTCGGGAATCGGAAGGGGAATTCCCCGGCGAGAGGCGAGGAGGCCGACCGCCCGGTACATCGCGCCCGTGTCGAGGTAAGGCAGGCCGAGCCGCGCCGCCACCATCCGCGCGACCGTCGACTTTCCGGCGCCCGAAGGGCCGTCGATCGCGATCACCCGGGTCATTTCGAGCGGGGTCCGGAAGAAGGCTCCCCGGCGCCGCAACCCTCGGGTGGCGCGAGTCTCGCCGTTCCCGCTTCATCCGCCGGCGCGAATGGTTCCCGTCTCCCACATCGATCGATCCTGCGAACGGTCCGCAAGACTGTCGACACGCCGCCCGGATTCATTTTTCCGGAGCCTGCTTCAGGAGCTTCCGGATCTCCGCGTCCGTCAGCTTCCGGAACGCGCCGGCGGGAAGTTTCGGGTCCCGGACCGGCCCGATCGCGACGCGCGAGAGCTTCGAGACCGGATGCCCGATGGCCTCGAACATCCGCCGGATCTGCCGGCTGCGCCCTTCGTGCAGAACGACGGTGTACCAGGTATTCCCTTCCTCGCCGCGGCGACCCGTCGAATGATGGCGGGAGATCTCCGCCGGCGCCGTCCGCCGGCCCTCGAGCGCGATCCCCCGCCGGAGCCGCTCGATCGACTTCTCCGCCGGCTCGCCCCACACCTTGACGCGGTATTCCTTGGCGACGCCCCTCGAGGGATGGGAAACGGCCTGCGAGAAATCCCCGTCGTCGGTCAGGAGGATCAGGCCCTCCGAGGCCGTGTCCAGACGGCCGACCGGTTTCAAGCCGCGCCGGAGCGCGGCCGGGACGAGATCGAGAACGGTCGGCCTTCCCTGGGGATCGTTCGTCGTCGAGACGTATCCCTTGGGCTTGTGGAGGAGGACGTAACGCCGCGGGCCGCGAGTGTCGGGCGGGCGGAGCACCTTTCCGTCGACGCGGATCGCGTCGATCGCCGGATCCGCCTTCTGGCCGAGAGAGGCCCTCTTGCCGTTGACGAGCACCCGGCCTTCGGAGATCCACTCCTCGGCTTCGCGGCGCGAACAGAGGCCGGCGGCGGCGATGATCTTCTGGAGCCTCTCGGCGCTCATGAACGGCCGACCGGCTCGGTCGGCTCGGGCTGCTCCGGAGACGGAGACGAGCCCTCCTCGGCGGAACCGGAGGGCGCCGCCGGCTCCCCGGCGTCCGCGCCGGCGGGATCCTCCGCGGAAAGCTCCGCGGTCCCTTCCGGGATCGGAGGCACCAGGGTCAGGGGCGCGGGCCCCTCGTCTTCGGCAGCGAGGTCTTCGTCGATCTCTTCGGGCTTCGGCAGCTCGGCGAGATCGTTCAAGCCGAAGCGCACGAGGAATTCCTTCGTCGTCTTGTAGAAGAACGGCGTGCCGACGACCGGCTTCTTCCCCGCCGTCGTGATGAGCTTCTTGTCGAAGAGCGTCTTGAGCACGGCCGACGAGTTCACGCCGCGGAGCTCGGAGATCTCGGGCGCCGTGATCGGCTGCCGGTACGCGATGATCGCGAGCGTCTCGAGCGCCGCGAGGGACAGCCGGCTCCGCTCCGACACTTCGAAATAGCGCCGCAGGAGGCCGTCGAACTCCGGCCGCGTGACGAAGCGCCAGCCGCCGCCGACCGCCTCGAGGCGGATGCCGCGCCCTTCGCCATTGATCCGTTCGGCCATCGCGAGGAGCGCCCGCTCGACGACGTCGGACCCGACCTCGAGCATCTCGACGAAGCTCTCGACGGGAACCGGCTTTCCCGAAGAGAACAGCAGGGCCTCGAGCGCGGGCTGCAGGCGCTCGACGGCTTCGTCACGAACGTCTTCAGTCATGGTACACGTCCTGAATCTCCGAAACGTGGAATTCCCGGTCCGTCCGCGAGACGTGGATCTCGGCGAACGGGGCCGGCTGGAAGATGCGGAGCACCGCGATCCGCGTGAGCTCGAGCGCCGCGAGGAACGTCGTGATCGCCTCGGTCCGGTAGCGGAACGTCCCGAGGAGCTCGAGGAGGGGAAGCGTTCCCCGCTCTTCGACGCGTCCGACCAGCTCGATCATCTTCTCGCGGAGCGAGAAGCGGGGATGGTGGATCTCGAGGGACGCCGGGTGCGCGAAGCGGTACCGGTCGAGCACGATCCGGAACGTCCCCACGAGGTCCGCGAGGGAGACTTCGAGAGTCGGGGGCGCCGCGTCGGGATCCGCGCCGGGCGGCGCGGCCTCGGGGCGCGGCCACAGCCCGGCCCGCTCCGTGTCGATCTCGTGGAACCCTTCGGCGGCCCGCTTGAACTTCTCGTATTCGAGGAGGCGCGCGACGAGGTCCTGGCGCGGGTCTTCCTCGGGGTGGTCGGGGTCGCGGGGAAGGAGGAACTTCGACTTGATGTGGATCAGGACGGCGGCGAGGTAGACGTACTCCGCCGCGACGTCGAGATCGAGCTCCCGCATCAGGTCGAGATACGACGTGTACTGCTCGGTGATCTCGGCGATCGGGATGTCGGTGATCGACACCTCGTTCTTGCGGATGAGATGGAGCAGCAGGTCGAGCGGCCCGGAGAACTGGTCGAGTTCGACCGGCGGGAGCGACGGAGCGGGGCCGTGCCCGGCGCTCTCGCTCACAGGATCGCCCCCCGGATCACCGCGTACACCAGGTTGACGGCGGGGCCGAGGATCAGGCTGAAGAAGCCCGAGTACACGAGCAGCATGATGAGGATGAACATCACGAACGAATAGCGGTGGAAGAACATCTCGATCGCCAGGCCGCGCCGGCCGAGGATCGAAAAGAGGATGCCGCTGCCGTCCATCGGCGGCACCGGGATCAGGTTGAAGATGCCGAGCACCAGATTCAGGAGCACGAGCTGCGCGAGGATGTACGCGACCGGGGCGAGGAAGCCGGCTCCGGAGGGCTCCCGGAAGGCTCCGAGAGCCATCGAGGGATCGAATTTCCCGATCGCGACGAGGAGCGCCGCGCTCACCACGACGATGAGCAGGTTCGAGAGGGGCCCCGCGGCGGACACCCAGAAGTTCGCGAGGCGGGGATTTCGTGTATTGCGCAGGTTCACCGGCGTCGGCTTCGCGTACCCGAACGGCGGCTGGTGCATGAGGATCAGGATCATCGGCAGGAGCACCGTGCCGAACGGATCGATGTGGTGGAGCGGGTTGAGCGAGATGCGGCCGAGGTCGCGCGCCGTCGGGTCGCCGAACTTCAGCGCCATCCACGCGTGCGCGGATTCGTGGAACGAGATCGCGAACAGGACGACCGCGATCAGGATGACGACGACGATCGGTTGCATTCGGGGAAAGACTATCCGAATCGGGATGCGGAGCGCGAGGATGCGCGCCCGGTCAGATGCCGATCCGCGGGTCGTGTCGGGATTTCGCGTGGACGTACTCGCGGATTCCGTCGGCGAACCGCGTCGCGGGAGGTCCGAAGACGGCCGTCGTCGCGGAGATGTCGCCGACGTTGTCGCGCGAAAGCGAGCGAAGCTGGTCCGCGGTCAGCGGCGGATCCGGGAGCACGGCCATCGCCGCGGCGAGGATGCGCCCGTACCAGAGCGGGAAATGGACGAGCGGTTTTCGCGGCTTCCCGACCGCGGCCGCGATCTCCCGGTAGATCTCGTTCATCGTGAGCGTTTCGGGGCCGCCCACCTCGAAGACCTTTCCGATCGACTCGGCCTTGTCGAAAGCGTCGGCGAACACGCGCGCCACCTCCCGGACCGAAACGGGCATGAAACGGACCGTTCCCGGGCCGATCACCGGAATGAATCCGGGATTGGCGCGCACGATCCTGGCGAGGAGCGTCACGAACCCGTCCCCCGGCCCGAAGATGATCGACGGACGGAAGACGGTCGCCTCGAGACCGGAGCGCCGGGCCGCCTCCTCCCCCGCCGCCTTCGTGCGGCTGTACTCGGAAGGGGCGTCCGGAGCCGACCCCATCGCCGACATGTGGACGAGCCGGCGCGCCCCCGCCGTCCTGGCCGCGGCGACGACGTTCTCGGTCCCCTGGCGGTGGACGGCGTCGAAGGAAACCCCCTCCGATTCGTTGATGATGCCCACCAGATGGACGATCGCGTCGACTCCGGCGAACGCGCGGCGGAGCGAATCGACGTCGGAGACGCTTCCGGGTTCGGCCGGGACCGGCCGGTTGAAACGGGAGCGCGCCTCGTCGGGGCGCCGCGCGACGACCCGGACCTCGTGCCCGCGGCGCAGCAGCTCGTTGACGACGTAACCGCCGACGAACCCGGTGCCTCCCGTGACGGCGATCTTCATGGGTTCGCGGTTTGTATCACAGCCGCCCCGGCGGGGCCCGCCGGGAAGAGGTCGCTCGCGGCGGTCTCGCCGCGGGCGCGGCGCGCCCGGACGGAGTCGCGCACTTCCGGGAGGATCGCCGCGTCCCGCGCGGGGTCGGCCACGCGAAACGCCGGGAGACCGGACTGGCGGGCTCCGAGCAGATCGCCCGGCCCGCGGAGCGCGAGATCCTTCTCGGCGATCGCGAATCCGTCCGAGCTCCTCTCGAGGACGGCGAGCCGATCCCGGGCCTCCGGCGCCGCGTCCTCCGACACGAAGAGGATGCACCAGGAGGGACGGGAGCTCCGGCCGATCCGGCCGCGGAGCTGGTGGAGCTGCGAGAGCCCGAAGCGGTCGGCGTTCTCGACGACCATCAGCGTCGCCTCGGGAACGTCGATCCCGACCTCGATCACGGTCGTCGCGACGAGGACGTTGGCCTCCCCCTTCGCGAACGCCGCCATCGCGTCGCGCCGGCGGTCGGGCGGGTACCGGCCATGGAGAGTCGCGACGCGGGCGGAGGGAATCGCCCGCCCCACCTCCGCGGCCGTCTTTTCGACGGCGGCGACGTCGCGGTCCGATTCTTCGATCGCCGGAACGACGACGTAGGCGCGCTCGCCGGCCGCGAGCCGCTCCGCGAGGAACCGGAAGACGGCGTCGCGGCGCTCCGGCTCCCGCAGGAACGTGCGCACCGGCGCGCGGCCGGCCGGCTTTTCCCGGAGACGAGTGACGTCGAGGTCCCCGAAGATCGTCCACGCGAGCGACCGGGGAATCGGCGTCGCCGAGAGGACGAGGACGTGAGGGCGGGCGCCCTTCTTCGAGAGCCTCGCCCGGTGCTCGACCCCGAATCGATGCTGCTCGTCGACGACGACCAGACCGAGACGGGCGAAGCGAACCGGCTCCTCGATGAGCGCGTGCGTCCCGATGAGGAAGTCGATCTCCCCCGCCCGGAGCGCCGACCCGAGCTCGCGGCGCGCGGCGGCGGGCGTTCTCCCGGTCAGGAGGGCGAGGCGGTAGCCGGTTCCCTGGAGCCAGCCGCCGATGGTATCGGCGTGCTGCTCGGCGAGGATCTCCGTCGGCGCCATGAGCGCCGCCTGGGAGCCGTTCTCGATGGCGAGGAGCG
>DASTIQ010000036.1 GCA_035717485.1 Thermoanaerobaculia bacterium
GAGAAGAGCGGGTCGAGGAGCGGATGCGAACCGGTGGGGGTGAGGATGGCCGGTATCTCGTGACCCGATGCGAGGACGACTTCCGTCCACCGCGAGGAGAAGAGGTGTGCCATCGACGCGTATGCCGCGGCGAAATACTCGCGTCCCGCGAACGCGAAGTTCGACTCGACCTCGAGGAGGTTCGATTCGACCCGGGTGAGAGCGACGCCGAGCGCGGCGGCGATCGCCGACGAGGAACGGGACGCCCGATCCCGGAGGTCCCGTTCGGCGTCCGATCCGGGTGCGTGGACGAACGGAAATCCGGTGACGTGGAGCGCGTCCCGGATCGAGGCCGGGTGCCCCGGACCGAACCCGGACCGGTTCCGGAGCAAAACGTCCAGGGAGTCCGCTCCGCCCGAGAGAAAGAGGGCGGCCCGCGGCGAGGCCGGAAACGGAGCGCGAAAACCGCCGGTCGGCTCGATCACGGGCGGCCGCCGCGGCTCTCCGTACCATCCTTCGAGGAGCGCGGCGGCGCCCTCGAGCCCGTCGCGCAGGCGCGGGCACGCCGTTCCCTCCAGAGCGATCCGCCGCTCGCCGTGCCGCATCGCGGGAAAAGCGGCCGCCAGCAGGAACGCGTTCGGGTCGGGCTCGATCGATGGTGCGGCTTCCCCTTCGGCCGCATAGACGAGCTCGACGGGAAGACGGTCGGCATCCTCCCAGACGATCGTCGCTCCGACCTCGAGGCGGACGTTCTGCCTTCGGGAAAACAGTCCTTCGATCCTCACGCCGACTCCGCCCGCCGGAGCCTTCTCCGCGCGCCCAGGAGCGCCGAACCGAAGAGCTTCCGATCGATCCGGCGAAGCCGTCCCTTCCAGCCGGCGTCACCCATCCAGGCCCGCACCCGGTCCATCTCGGCGAGTTTCGCGTCGATTTCGGCCGCCAGATCGTGCCGCCCTTCGCGGCGGAGCGGTTCCGCGAGCGGCCTCCAGAAGAACGACGTGTGCGGATCCGGGCGCAGCGCCCGGATCGATTCCGCCGTGAGCGAGCCTTCCGGAAAGGCTCGGAGAACCGCTCCCGCCAGCTGCAGCTCGATCTGCGTGTGCAGGCATTTCTCGCACCGGCCGCAGTTCCGTGCGGGACCCTCGACGGGCGTCGTCAGGCAGACGTAGAGGAGCGCGAGGAGCTCCGTCCGCCTGGCGAGGGATTTCGCCTTCTCGAGCCGGGTACGTTCCGCTCCCGCGTGACGGAAGCGCAACGCTCCCGTCGAATAGAACGGATCGAGCAGCGGATGCGAACCGAGCGGGTCGAGGCGCACGCCGAGCTGCTGCGCGGAAGCGAACGAAACGTCGGTCAGGCGCCCGGACAGGAGGTGGGCGACCGCCGCGTAGGCGCCGCCGAACCATTCCTGGCGGAAGAAGAGGAAGTCCCGCTCGAGCTCGCCGAGATTCGTCCGGACGAAAGTGAGCGGTATCTCGAGCCGCGCGGCGATCGCGGACGCCGCCGCGCGCCCGCGCGAAGTAAAGCTCTCGCTCGCCGACGACCCGGGCGGGCCCGTGTAGGGAAGACCGGAGACGTGCAGCGCGTCCTCGAAGCGGGCCGGATGCCCGGGAGGAAACTGGTCGTGATTTCGCACGAACAAGTCGAGGGAGTCCATTCCGCCGGAAAGGAACGCCCCCGCCCGGCGGTCGCATGCCGGAAGCGGGACCCGGAAACCCTCGCTCGGCTCGATTTCCGGAAGTCGACGGGCCCCTCCGTACCAGGTCGAGAGGATCGTGGCGGCCGTCCGAAGCCCGTCGACGAGCCGGGAGCACACCGTTCCGTCGATCGCGATCCGTCGCTCGCCGTGCCGCATCGCGGGAAGAGCGCACGCCAGGAGCATCGCGTTCGCGTCGGCGCGCAGATGGGCGGCGGCCGGACCGCGCGAATCGAACAGGAGGTCGAACGGTTCCCGGGGCGAGTCTTCCCACCGGATTCGGGCGGACGCGCGGACGGCGTCCCCTTCCGCACGGGTTTCGAGGGCATCGATCCTCATCGCGGTCGAAGCCGACGGACGACGCGGACCGCCGCCGTGAGCTTTCCCCCGAGGAACAGCCGGTCGAACCGTTTGACGAGTCCTTTCCCGTCTTCCTCGTCGCGCCATCGGCGGAAGCGGCGGGCCGCCGCGAGCTTCTCTTCGACGATCGCGGCGAGGTCTTCCCGTCCCGAGCGGCGAAGCGGATCGACGAGCTCCTCCCAGAACTCCTCGAATCCCGTCGTGTAGTCGAGCGCCCGGAGAGCTTCCGGAGTGACGTCGCTTTCGCGGAACGTCTCGGCCTCCGCGAGGCGGCCGAGGACGAGCAGCCCGACGGCGGTCCGGAGACACTTCTCGCAGGCGCCGCAGTTGGAACGATCCCGGGGCGGCGGCCGCCAGTTGCACGTCTGGAGCCGGCGAAAGCCTTCCGGCCACGCGGCCACGACGGCGAGCTTCTCGAGCCGCGTGCGTCCCGCGCCGTCGTGCCGGATCGCGAGGGCCGCGCTCGCATAGTTCGGGTCGAGCAGCGGGTGCGAGGCGCACGGAATCAGATGGCCGAGATCGTAGGAGGAAGGGATCGAGAGCTCCGAGATCCGCGCCGTCAAGGCGTGTCCCGCCGCCGCGAGGGCGGCTCCGAAGAAGTCGTGGATGTAGAAGTCGAGGTCTTCGTCGAGCTCGCGCAGGTTGAAGCGCATTGGGACGAGATCGATCCCGCATTCCTGCGCGAGCTCCGACAGCGACGCGGCGCGCCGTTCGAACCGTTCGTACTCGAGCGCGTTCGAGTCGGGGAGGCCGAAATCGTGGCCGAGAATCAGTATGCCGTCCCGAATCGCGGCGGGATGATCCCGCGGGATCTCGAGAAGGTTCATTCGGATCGTGAACAGCGAGTCGACCCCCCCCGAGAAGAACGCGGCCGAGCGGGGCGGCTCGCGGCGGCGGGGAGGGCGAAACCCCCCCGCGGCCTCGATCGCGATCGGCGGCGGGGGCGCGCCCCTCCAGGAGGCGAGGACCGCGAGCGCTCCTCGGAGACCCTCGCGGAGTTCCGGGCAGACGGCGCCGTCGATGCGGATCCTGCGCTCGCCGTGGCGGACCGCGGGCACGATGCATCCGGCGACGAACGCGTCGGGACTCGCCGAGAGCGAGCCCGCGAGGTTCGCGTCGGTCTCGAACCAGACCGTCCGGGGGGGTCGACCGGCGTCCTCCCACACGACGTCCGCCGCCACTCGCGCTCGCCCTCCCGACGACTCGCGCCGCGGAGCGGAGATCCTCACGAGGCCCCCCCGGGGCGCCGGCGCGCGACGCGCCGGCCGAGCGCGAGTCCCCGTCCGTCGAGGAGGCGCTCATCGAGCCGGCGCAGGACGCCTCGCCAGCCGCCGCCGAAGAGCCAGGCCGTCCGACGTTGCGCGGCCGACGCGATCCTCGCGGCCTCGCGCGAAAGATCTTCCCGTCCCGCCTCCCGGAGCGGAGCGACGAGGTCCCCCCAGAAGACCGCCGAATCGATGCGAAGCTCCGAGCGGGAGACGGCCTCGGCCGTCAGAGTTCCGCGCGGGAAGGAGTCCGCGGCGTCGATCCCGCCGCAGACGAGAATTTCGGCGAGCGTGCGCAGGCACTTCTCGCACCGGCCGCAGTTCGGCGCACCCGGCTCCGGCCACGAGTGGCAGACGAAGAGATGCCGGAGAGCGGGATCGTGCGCGAACCCGCGGACCTTCTCGAGGCGGCTTCGATCGGCGCCCTCGTGCCGGATTTCGATCGCGCCGGTCGAGAAGAACCCGTCGAGCGACGGATGCGACCCGGACGGCACCATTCCCGCCGCGGCATGCTGTCCCGACGCGATCGAGGCCGCCGTCACGCTCGAGAGCAGATGGATGCCCGAAAGGAATGCCGAGCCGTACCACCGCCGCTCGAAGAACGCGTAGCTCGGCTCGAGTTCGACGAGGTTCGTGCGGATCGCGACGAAACGCGCTCCCGCCAGGGCGGCCATGGCCGCTGCCGCGGCCCGGCTGCGCTCGACGACGCTTTCGACGGCGGGAGATCCGGGCGGACCGACGTAGGAGATCCCGGAGACGTTGACGGCGTCCCTGTACGACGCGGGGTCGGAGGGCGGAAACCGGGCGCGGTTCCGGACGAGGAGGTCGAGAGAGTCGACGCCTCCCGAGAGGAGAAACGCGGCCCGCGGCGCGGGCGCCTTCCCCGGGGAGGCGAATCCGCGGGAAGGCTCGATCGCGTCGAAAGCGCGCCCGCCGTACCAGGAGCCGAGGAGAGCGACCGCCGACGAGAGGCCGTCCCGGAGACGCGGACACACGGTGCCCTCGATCGCGATGCGCCGCTCGCCGCGGCCAAACGCCGGGATCGCGCAGGCGAGGAGGAACGCCTCGCCGGCCGGGCGGACCTCGGCGCCGGCTTCGCCTTCGACCTCGAACCAGAGCGTCATGGGGGAGCGGTCGACGTCCTCCCACTCGACGCGGGCGGAGGCGCGGGCGGCGTTCGGAACCGGGACGATCTGCAGATCGGTGATCTTCAATGTTCGCGGGAGCCCTCGGGCCCGCGCAGCTTAACGGAGGCCGGAAAACGGAGTCAACGCGGGGAGGAACCGCGGTGTGGGAACGGCGCTCGCGTCATGCCACGGCGGCACCGTCGGTCACGATGCGGCCGTCGCGCATTTCGACGATCCGGCCGGTCCGGCGGGCGAGCGACATGTCGTGCGTGATCACGACGAGGGTGCGGCCCTGCTTCCAGAGCTCCGAGAAGAGGCTCATGATGTCCGTTCCCGAGCTCGTGTCGAGGTTCCCCGTCGGTTCGTCCGCGAGCAGGATGTCGGGCTCCATCGCGAGAGCGCGCGCGATCGCGACGCGCTGCATCTGCCCTCCCGAGAGCTCCGTCGGCCGGTGCTCGCCGCGGTCGGCGAGACCGACGCGGGCAAGCAGCTCTTCCGCGCGCCGGCGCCGCTCGCGGGGAGCCACGCCGCCGAAGAGCATCGGCATTTCGACGTTCTCGATCGCCGTGATCTGCGGCAGCAGGTTGAAGCTCTGGAAGACGAAGCCGACGCGCCGGTTGCGCACGTCGGCGAGAGCATCGCGCGTGAGCCCGGCGACGCGCTCGCCCGCCAGCGCGTATTCGCCTTCCGTCGGCGTGTCGAGGCAGCCGATCAGGTTCATGAGGGTCGACTTTCCGGAGCCCGAGGGGCCGACGATCGACGCGAACTCCCCGTTCCGGATCTCGAGGTCGATCCCCTTCAGCGCCTCCACCTTCACGCGGCCGGTGTCGTAGATCTTGCGGATCGCGCGCATGGCGATGATCGGGCCGTCGGCCGCGATCCGGGCGGGCGCGTTCCGGGAGCTTCGGGCTTCACTCATATCTCAGCGTCTCCGCGGGGTCGATCGCCGCGGCCCGCCGCGCCGGGAAATAGCCGGCGGCGAGGCCGATCGCTCCCAGAATGGCCGTCGTGACGGCGCCGATCGGCGCCGAGATCCGGGGATGCCCGAGATAACCCATCACGTCGCTCGAGTCGAGGGGGATGAGCGAGAGGAGCGCCACGAGGAGGAGCGAGATCGCGATCCCCGCCGCGCCTCCGAGAAACGTGTAGAGCGTCGCTTCGAGGACGAAGGGGCCCGTGATCCAGCGCGGCCGCGCCCCGAGCGCCATCTTCACGCCGATCTCGCGCGTCCGCTCCTTCACGACGGCGTACATGATGTTGGCGACCCCCACGCCGCCGACGATCAACGTCAGGGCCCCGACGATTCCGAGGAAGATCTGGATTCCCAGCAGCATCTGGCGGCTCTCCCGGTTGTCCGCGACCGTGTCCCACGTTCCGAGCGCGCGGTCGTCGCCCGGGTCGAAGCGGTGCCTCGAGCCGAGGACGTGCCGCAGCCGGTCGAGGGCCGCGGGCATCCGCGCGGGGTCCGTCACGCCGACGACGAGGTTGTCGAGATTCTGGTGACCGAACATCGCGAGGAACGTCGGCAGGGGAATGAACGTCTGGTTCTCGTCCTGGTTCATGTAGCTGTTGTCCTGGATCCGGTGCTTCAGGACCCCGATCACGAGAAACGGGGCGTTGGCGACGAGCAGGGTCTTTCCGACGGGCGGCTCCGATCCGAAGATCTCCTTCGCGGTCTTGCCGCCGAGGAAGATCACACGCCGAGAATCCCGCACGTCGCGGCCGTCGATGAAGCGCCCTCCGGGCTCCGGAACCTGGTTCCGCCACGTTCGATACGGCGCCTCGACCCCGACGACGCTGCCGTTGACCGTCTTGCGGCCGTACGTGAGCGACACCCGCCCCTTCTGGATCTCGCCGATCACCGTTGCGACGTCGGCCATGCGGGCCTGCGCATACGCCGATTCGTTCTCGGGAAAGGCCAGCCGCCGCCCCGGCGGCATGCCCGCGAACGCCTTCGTCGTCTGGCCGGGCCAGATGATCGCGATGTTCTTTCCCATTCCCTGCTCATTGGCGATCAGCTGCTCCCGGAAGCCCTGTCCGAAAGCGAGGAGGAGGAGCACCGACACGGTTCCCCAGGCGATCGACGCGACCGTGAGGACCGCGCGCTTCTTCTTCAAGCGCGCGGTCTGGAGGAAGAGGTGGAAGACGACGGCGAAGGTCGACGCCCGCGGAACGCGCGCGCTCACAGCTTCATCGCCACGACCGGATCCAGCCGCGACGCCTCCTTCGCCGGAAAATACCCCGCGAGGAATCCGATCGCCCCGAGGATCGCCGCCGTCGCGAGGGCGATCGTGGGGGAGAGCTCGGGCCGCCCGATCGCCTCTCCCAGCCCCCCGGCCGGGACGGCGAGGCAGATCGCGAACGAGAGGAGCAGCCCGATCGCCCCGCCGGCGCCGGTCAGGACCATCGTCTCGGCGAGCAGCTGCCGGATCACGAACTTCTCCCGGGCCCCGAGCGCCATCTTGATGCCGATCTCCCGCGTCCGCTCGTCGACGATGACGTTCATGATGTTGGAAACGCCGATTCCGCCGACGACGAGCGTCAGCACCCCGAGGATCCCGAGAAACGCGTTGAACGCGAGGAAGAACACGTCGAAGAAGTGGAAATTCTCGGTCGTGTCCCACGTCGAGAGAGCCTCCTTGTCGGCGGGATCGAACCCGGTGCGCCGCGCGAGGATTCCGCGCACCTCCGCGATCGCTTCCGTCGACGGGCGGGAGGGCTTCGGCTGGAAGACGATGTTGTTGCAGTATTTCTGGCCGATCAGGACCCGCATCGTGCTCGCCGGAACGTAGATCTTGTTCGCGTCGCGGCCGCCGTAGGACGAGTTCTGGATCTTGTGGCGCTGGACGCCGACGACGAGGAACGGCGCGTCCTGGATGAAGACCGTCTTCCCGACCGGGTCGTCCTTCCCGAACATGTCGGTCGCGAGCTTGTCTCCGACGAAGGCGACCCGGCGCTGGCCGTCGACGTCGAGCGGATCGAGGAAGCGGCCTCCCGCCTGCGGGATCAGGTTCCGTACCTCGCCGAAGAACGGGTTCACGCCGGAGACGCCGACGTTGAACGTCTTCGGACCGACGCGGACCTTCAGCTCTTTGCGGTATTCGGAGGAGACCCCCGTGATCTGCGTCGCCTGCGCGCGGACGGCTTCGATGTCCTCTTCCGCGACGCGGATCTTCCGTCCCTTGCCGAGCCCGTTGTACGGGACGGAAGTCAGTCCCGGCCATCCGATGACGATCCGGTCTCCGAGGCCCTTCACGCGGCGGATCTGCTGGTGCTTGAGTCCCACGCCGAAGGCGAGGAGGAGCGAGACGGCGGTCGTTCCCCATACGATTCCGAAGAGCGTCAGGAACGTTCGGAGCTTCTGCGACCGCAGGTCGCGCCAGAGCTGACGGAAGGCCTCGGTCATTCGTCGCCTACGACGCCGTGATTTCCTTGGGCGGCTTTTCGACGAGCTTCTGCCCGGCCGCGACTCCGGAGACCACCTCGACGTTCAGCCCGTCGGAGATTCCGACCTTCACTTCGGTCTTCACGGGCTTGGCCTTCGGGTCGGCGGAGGCGACCTGGACGTACGCGCGATTCCCCCCGTCCTCGAATTCGACGAGCCGCTCCGGGATCGTCAGGACGTTCTTCTTCTCGCGAATGACGACCTCCGCGTTGGCGGAGTACCCGGCGCGGAGCGTCACCTTCTCGCCGCGATCGAGCTCGATCCAGACGTCGAACAGCGTGGCCCCTTCCTTCTGCTGCGCCTGGGGGGCGATGCGGGTGACCCGGCCGGTGACGGCATCGGAGGGGAGCGCGCCGACCTTGATCCTCGCCGGCATTCCGACCGCGATCTTCCCGACGTCGATCTCGTCGATCGTCCCCCGGAAGAGGAGATCGCTCATGTCGGCGATCGAGGCGAGCTCGGTCCCCGGCTGGTACGGCGTCAGGGGAACCACCGGCTCGCCCGGATTGACCGTCCGGGTCAGGATCGTCCCGGCGGCGGGCGCGCGGATGATCGACTCGAGCGTGATCCCGCCTCCGCTCACCCGTCCCGTCATCGTGAGTTCCCGCGTCTGGACCGCCTTGTCCAGGGTGATCTTCGCGAGATCGTAGGCCGTCTTCGCGGAGTCGAGCGCCGACTTGGCGGCGATCCCCTGCTTGTAGAGAGATTGCTGCCGGGCGTAGTCGATCTGCGCCTGCGCGAACGAGCTCCGCGCCGTGTCGACCGCCGTCGAGGCGTCGGTCACGTCGGTCGGGGTCGGATCCGGCGCGATCTCGAAGAGCGGGTCTCCCGGCCGTACCTTGTCCCCGACCTGGACGATGCACTTCTTCACGACGCCCGAGATTTTCGATTTGATGGAGTACTTCTGGCGGGGCTCGATCTGGCCGACGGCGAGCGCCTTTTCGGTGATCGCGCCCGTCTCGACCGTCACGAGCTTGGTCTTTTCCCCTTTCTTGTCGGAGCTCGCCCAGGCGTACAACCCCGCCGCGGCGGCAACGATCGCCAGCAGCAGGAAGAAGATACGGAAAAGCTTCTTCATCGCGGACCCCCTCCATCCGGCGTCGACGCCGGGCTCGCTTTCCTCCTATGACGCAAGTCGGCGGGGGGAAGTTCTGCGGGAAAGACTACCGGGGCTTGGTCCCGCCGGGGAAATCGCGCGCCGCCCGGACGACGGGAGCCTTCTTCTCGAACGGGATGCCCATCGCCGCCAGCCATTCCTCGGCGCGTTCCCGGGCGCGGCGCTGCTTGAACTGGAAGAACCGGGCCTCCTCGCGGGGGTACCCCAGCAGTGCCGAGCGGTAGGCGTCGGCGGGCCGGACCGCCGAGAGCGCCCGGCGCAGCTCCTCCCGGGCCTTTTCGTCCTCGATTTCTTCGAGGAAGAGCTCCATCTCGCCGACGCCGCGCTCCCCCCGGTCGCGGGGGAGCGCGAGGTATCGGGGGGAGGACGAGAGCTCGGCGTGGCGCGCCGGGTCCCGCGCCTCGACGACCTGAACGACGTCGCCCGTTTCCCGGTCCAGGAAATGCGTGATCTGGGCCGACCGGCTCTCGAAACCGACGACGAGGCCTTCCCAGTCGAGCGTCATTCGACCGTCGGGTCCTTTTCCACGGCGCTCCGGAACGACGTGGACCAGAGGGCGCGGAGCGGGTCGAGCGGGGCGTCGACGACCGTCCGGCCGTCCACCTCGATCCGGATCGCCCCCCCCGAGACGTTCCCGATCACGGCGAACGGAACGTCCGCCGCGCGCGCGCGGTCGCGGAGGAGCTCCGCCCGGCCCCGCGGGAAGCTCACGAGCGCGCGCCCCGTCGATTCCCCGAAGAGGACCGCCGACGTCCTCACGCCGCCCGACGGGAGCGTGATCCGGGCACCGAGTCCGTTCGGGAACGCGCTCTCGGCGAGGGCCACGGCGAGCCCTCCGTCCGAGACGTCGTGGGCCGAGGAGAGGAGCGATTCATCGGCCGCGCCGGCGAGGAACTCGATCAGGCGCTTTTCCGCGGCGAGATCGAGGGATGGACACGGCCCCTCGTCGCGCCCGCGGACGGTCCGAAGGAACTCGGACCCGCCGAGCTCGTCCCGCGTTTCGCCGGCGAGAGCGATCAGGTCGCCGTTTTCGCGGAAACCGATCGAGACGTGCTTCCCGACGTCCTCGAGGAGTCCGATCATGCCGATCGTGGGCGTCGGGAGGATCGCCCGACCCTCCGTTTCGTTGTAGAAGGAGACGTTTCCCGAAACGACCGGAGTCCCGAGCGCGAGACACGCTTCCGAGATCCCTTCGACGGCGAGCGCGAACTGCTCCATCACTTCCGGCTTCTCCGGGCTCCCGAAGTTCAGGCAGTCGGTGACCGCGAGCGGTCGGGCTCCCGTCGCGGCGATCGACCGCGCGCATTCGGCGACGGCGATGGAGGCCCCGCGCCTCGGGTCCAGCGCGCAGAAGAACGGGTTCACGTCGGTTTTCAGCGCGAGGCCCTTCTGGTGCGATGCCGGCCGGCCCGGCTGTCCCGCGCCCGAGTCGTCGACCCAGACGGTCGCCTTCAAACGGATCACGGCGGCGTCGCCTCCCGGGCGCTCGACGGTGTTGCTCCGGACCATGTGGTCGTACTGGTTCCAGATCCACCGCTTCTCGGCGACGTTCGGGGACGCGAGGAGGCGCTCGAGGCACCCGCGGTAGTCGGCAGGCTCCGCCTCCGTCGTCCAGCGGAAGGGGCCGGCGGCCGGAGGGAGCGGCGCGCGCGGGCGGCGGTAGACGGGTGCGCGGTCGGCGAGCGGTCCGACCGGCATGTCGGCGACGACTTCGCCGCGGAACTTGAGCACGACGCGCCCGGTGTCCGTGACCGTGCCGATCCGCACGGCGTCGAGCTCCCACTTGTGGAAGACGGCGAGCACCTCCGCGAGCCGCTCCGGCTTCGCGACGAGGAGCATCCGCTCCTGCGACTCGGAGAGCATGATCTCGTAGGGCGTCATCCCCGGCTCGCGGGTCGGCACGTCGGCGAGCTCGATCTCGAGCCCCGCGCCGCCGCGCCCCGCCATCTCGAAGGACGAGGACGTCAGTCCGGCGGCGCCCATGTCCTGGATGCCGACGACGGCGTCGCCGTGGAAGATCTCGAGGCAGGCCTCGAGGAGGAGCTTTTCCGTGAACGGGTCGCCGACCTGGACGTTCGGCCGTTTCGCGGACGCGCCGCCTTCGCCGAATTCGGCCGACGCCATCGTGGCGCCGTGGATGCCGTCGCGGCCGGTCTTCGACCCGACGTAGACGAGAGCGTTTCCCGGCCCCGCCGCCGTTCCCTTGAAGATCTTCTCGCGGCGCACCAGGCCGACGTTCATCACGTTGACGAGGATGTTGCCGTTGTAGGCGGGATGGAACGTCGTCTCGCCGCCGAGCGTCGGGATCCCGATGCAGTTGCCGTATCCGGCGATCCCGCGCACGACGCCGTCGACGAGATGGCGCATCCGGGGCGCGTCGAGCTCCCCGAACCGGAGCGAATTGAGCGACGCGACGGGGCGGGCGCCCATCGTGAAGACGTCCCGGAGGATTCCGCCGACGCCCGTCGCCGCGCCCTGGTACGGCTCGATGAAGGAGGGGTGGTTGTGCGATTCCATCTTGAACGCCGCGCAGAGCCCGTCTCCGAGGTCGACGACGCCGGCGTTTTCGCCCGGGCCCTGGACGACGCGGGGCCCCGTGGTCGGAAACGTCTTGAGGTACACGCGCGAGGACTTGTACGAGCAGTGCTCCGACCACATCGCGGAGAAGATCCCGAGCTCCGTGATCGACGGCTCGCGGCCGAGGATTTCCAGGATGTTGCGGTATTCCTCTTCGGTGAGCTGGTGCTCCGCGACGAGGTCGGGAGTGATCGCGGTCATTCGGCCGCTAATTTATCCCATCCGGCGGCGGCTCTCGGAAGCGAGGAGACCGCGGCTCTTCGGGTCTCGAGGGACCATCGGCCTCCACGGTTCCCGGGCGATGCGGTGGCGTTCCGGTGAGACGTTTCGGCATTCGGTCCGGTGCACCCGGGCTGCCATGCGACCTCCGCCGGTCCTTCACACCACCTTTCCGACACCACGCTTCCTTCTCTCGAGATTCCGTACGGCCGCCTCCTAGAGAGCGTCGTGCAGGATGACCGGAACTTCGTATCGCCGCCGATTCGGAATCGCGGCAGACCCCAGAGGGGAAAATCGGCCGCGTGCCAGAGCGACGCGGTTCCCGAAATAGACCGTGCAGTCGCCGAGGATGAGGTCCAGATGGAGGTTCCGCCGGGGATTCCTTGCGTCTGCACCCCCGATGCCGAGGTGAAAGCTCGCGACACGCTCGTTCAAGAGGATGTCGGAAGGCACGAAGCCGGGGATGCCGTCATTGGTTCCGATTCCAATTTCGACGACTTCGTTCGTTTGAGGGACGCTCAAAAACTCCTCCACGAGGTCTCGGACGAGCCGGTGGCGGCACGCGACGTCGGAAACTTTCCCTCGGGAAATTCGGAGGGTCAGCGGATTCCCTGCCAGGCGCGCGTCCAGGGGCCAGCCGAGGTTGGAGCCGATCGCTCCGTCGACGACGATAACCCCGTCCACGTCGGCGCTTCTCGTATTCACCTCGGAAGGAGGCAGCACGCCCGGATATCCGTCCGCGCACTCGCCGTAGGTGTTGGCCCATGGCGTCGTCGGGTCGAGGCCCACCTCGAGGCGCGTGCCCCGCTCGCTCCGCACGGTCAGGCGGCCGGCGCGGCGCGCGGCGCCGATCAGAGCCCAGTTGCGCCGGCGAAGCGCGGCTTGCGTACGGCGGAACCCGCCGCGGATCGTCTCCGGCGTCGCTCCGAACAAACGGTAGGCGGACGGCGCTCCGTCATGGTTCTTCAGGTACTGCCGCAACTCCTGCGTGTGGTGGCTCAGTCCCGACTCGAGAAACAGCGCCGCGCATCGCCCCTCGAGCTGCTCCCGGATGGCTGGCCATGTCTTTTTCGCGGAGACGGTCCGGACCGGGAAGCCGGCGCGGGCCGCAATCTCGCCCAAGGCGAAGGAGACCGCCTTCACTCGGGGATCGTAGACGAAGACCGCGGTCTTCCCGGGGGCGAGATGCAGATAGTCGGAGAGAAGCGACGAGGCGCCCGCGAGGAATTCCTCGTCGTCGGCGAGCTCGCGGCCGGCCGTCTCAGCGCGAGGACCGGGCCGCCGCCCGCGCACTCTTGCTCCTCGCCTTTCCTTTCCGCGAATTCCCCGACTTGGCGAACTTGAGGCAGGCGAGCGCGTGGCCCGACGGAGCGATTTCGTCCGAATAGAAGATCAGGTCGACCGACGGGAAGACGTGTCGCGTCGCGCGCCGGAGCACTTCCTGCTGCTCTTTGGTGAGCTCCAGGTTGATGCGCTTCGTGGCGAGTATGTCGATCGCCCACGTTGCCTCGCGCCGCGAAAGGCGCTTTCGGAAACCGGCCACCCTCTTTGCCTGTGCTGCCATAAGGCCTCCTGGCTTGTGCCCTCTGTCCCCTCCACGGACGGACGAGATCGAGGTCGCTCGCCAGGTGATTATCGCACCCGCCGGTCCTGCTGCCGACGGGGAAGGCGCTCAGCGCGCCGCGGCGAGAACCGGCCGCTCCCCGCGGACCCACTCGACGCACGACCGGAAGAGCGCGAGGCCGGCGGCGTTTCCGACGATCTCCTCCGAACAGCGGTCGGGATGCGGCATCAGGCCCACGACGTTTCCGGCGGCGTTGCAGATTCCGGCGATCGCCTCTTCGGATCCGTTCGGGTTGGAGGCGTCGCTTCGCCGGCCGTCGGCCTCGACGTAGCGGAACACGATCCGGTTCTCTCGCTCGAGCCGGGCGAGCTCGTCCGGCGAGGCGGTGAAGTTGCCCTCGCCGTGCCCGATCGGCATCCGGACGATCTCGCCGCGGGCGTACGCCGCCGTCCAGGGCGTCCGGTTGTTTTCGCACGCGAGATGCACGTCCTGGCAGAGATACCGGAGCGTCTTGTTCACGCGGAGAGCGCCGGGCAGGAGACGCGCCTCGCAGAGCACCTGGAAGCCGTTGCAGATTCCGACGACCGGGCCTCCCTTCGCGGCGAATTCGGCGATCGGTCCCATGACGGGCGAAAACCGGGCCATCGCTCCGGACCGGAGATAGTCGCCGTACGCGAATCCGCCGGGGAGGATGACCGCATCGGGAGCCTTCAGGTCGGTCTCGTGATGCCAGACGTACTCGGCCTGGCATCCGAGGAGGTCGCGCACGATGTGGAAGCAGTCGTGCTCGCAATTGCTCCCCGGGAAGACGGCGATCGCGAATTTCATCGAGGCGGAAATTTTATCAGACGAGAGCGGCGGTCAGGACCGGGGATCGACGATCGCGGGAGAAGGAGGCGCGACCGGCGCCACGCACGGCCGGGGAGCGGACGGCGCGTCGCAACCGGCGCTCGGCGGCGGCGGAGGAGGAGGCGGCGGCGGAGGAGCGCCGGAAACCGTGACGGTCACGGCGTTGCTCTCCGCGCTCGCGCTGGAAGACGCGCCGCAGTTCTTCGTCGCGCGGACTTCGAAGAGGAGCGTCCGGCCCGCATCCTCCGACCGGGCGGTCAGAGTGAGCGTCGTCCCGCCGGTCGTCCCCGCGCTCGTCCATCCGAGGCCTCCGTTGTCGGAGCGGGAGACCGCGTAGCTCGTGGCGCCGGTGACGGCGGTCCACGAGAGCGTGAACG
>DASTIQ010000037.1 GCA_035717485.1 Thermoanaerobaculia bacterium
CGGTGAAGAACCGGATCGGGATCTGCCGGGCCATCTGCGCCTTCCGCCGCGCGGTGGCGAGCTGGTCGGCGCGGAGCTCGACGGCGCGCTGCCGGCCCTGGTCGAGGAGGAAAAGGATGATCAGGACGGCATGAACGAGGAGGGAAAGAAGGATCGCCCGCTCGAGCCAGCGACGCTGCGGCCGTTCGACCCGCTCGACGAGATCCTCGAGATCGGGCGCGTACGCGATGTCCGGCGCCCGGCGGAGCGGCGGCGCGGCCTCGGCTTCTTCTTCCTTGACGCCGAACACTCAACCCTCTAACAGCAAAAGAGTCTTTTTCGTTTCCGGCATTCCGGAGCGCGGAATATTTGCGCGACCCCGCCCTTTCTGCTATAAAAGCTCGGCGCTTTTGGAGAAGCGGGCTTTTGCCCGCTTTTTTGTTCGGCGGCGGTTAGGATAATGCGGAGCACGGAGATCCTGGACGAAAAAACGACGCGGGAGATCGGGCAAATTGCCGCGGAAAACGGCTGCCGGCTGCTCGCCATCGAGACGGCCGGCGCCGGGCGTCACCTCGTGCTGCGTCTGGTGCTCGACAAGGAGGAAGGGGTCACGCTCGAGGACTGCGAGAAAGTCTCCCGCGACGTCTCTCCGCTCCTCGACGCGGAGGCGCCGATCGGGCATCGCTACCACCTGGAGGTCAGCTCGCCCGGCCTCGACCGGAAGCTCTACTCTCCCGACGACGCCCGCCGGTTCGTCGGCCGGCGAGTGAAGGTGCAGTCGATCCTCCCGGTCGAAGGATCGCGAAATTTTCGAGGGATCCTCGATTCCGTCGAGGGAGACCGGCTCCGGATCGTGGACGAGGATTCCCGAAAAACCTATAATTTGAGTTTTGGCGAGGTCAAGGTCGCACGGCTCGAACCCGAGTGGCCGGCCGCGACCGGGAAAAGAAGCTCATGATGACGAACGATCTGGCATCGGTGATTCGGCAGGTCTCCCGCGAGAAGGACATCGATCCCGAGAAGATGTTCGGCGCCCTCGAAGAGGCCATGGCGTCGGCCGCCCGGCGCTTCTACAAGGTGAAGGAAATCGTCGCGAAGATCGACCGGGAGACCGGATCGATGTCCGCTTACACACCGCGGAAGGTCGTCGACGTGATGCCGGAGGTCCCCGAGGAGCCCGTCGAGCCGCTTCCGGAGGGAGTCGAGCCGCCCCCCGATCCGGCCACCCTCGTGCTGCTCGACGACGCGAAGGCGATCGTCCGCGAGGCGGGCGCGGGCGGGAACGTGCGCGTCTTCCGGCCCGGCACGGACGGGGCGGAGCCGTACGAGGTCGAGGAACCGGAGCTCGGCGACGAACTGCGCATCTACCGGTCGACCGAGGGCCTCGGCCGCATCGCCGCCCAGAACGCGAAGCAGGTTCTCTACCAGAAGGTCCGCGAGGCCGAGCGCGAGCGGATCTACAACGAGTACATCCCCAAGGTGGGCGAGCTGATCAACGGCACGGTGAAGCGGTTCGAGCGCGGCGACATCGTCGTCGACCTCGGACGGCTCGAAGCGGCGATCCCGCGCGACCAGCAGTCTCGCGCCGAGCGTTACGGGCAGGGAGAGCGCGTCCGCGCGGTCATCGCCGACGTGCACAAGAACCCGAAGGGCCCCCAGATCATCCTCTCGCGCACCGACCCGCGCCTCCTCATCCGGCTCTTCGAGATGGAAGTGCCCGAGATCTACGACGGCACGGTCGTGATCAAGGGCGCCGTCCGCCAGCCGGGCGAGCGCGCGAAGGTCGCCGTCCTCTCGCGCGAGCGCGACGTCGATCCGGTCGGCGCGTGCGTCGGCATGCGCGGAAGCCGCGTGCAGGCGATCATGCGCGAGCTCCACGGGGAGAAGATCGACGTCATCCAGTACAGCGACGACCTCATCACGTTCGCGCAGAACGCGCTCTCCCCCGCCAAGATCACGCGCGTGTCGCCGATCCACCACGAGGAAGGCCCGCTCACGCTCGACTGCGTCGTCGAGGACGAGCAGCTCTCGCTCGCGATCGGGAAGAAGGGGCAGAACGTCCGTCTCGCCTCGGCGCTGATCGGCGCGAAGATCGAGATCAAGAGCGAGGCGGAGGTCAAGGGCGAGGTCGCGGAGGCGCTCGGCCGGATGCTCCGCGCGTCGCAGCGCCAGCAGACGCCGGTCGGGAGCGTCCCGGGGATCGACGAGGAGACCGCGGCCGCGCTCGAGCAGGCGGGGGTCGCCAATCTCGACCAGCTCCTGTCGCAGACGGTGGAGGCCCTCGCTCCCGTGGCCGACATGGGAGAGGACCGCGCCCGGGAGATCCTGGAGGCGGCGCAGGAGTTCGACAATCCCACGCCCGAGGAGCCCGAAGAAGGGGCCGAAGGCGCGGCCGACGGATCGGTTCTCGAGGAGCCGGCAATCGAAGAAAAGGGATAAATGGCGAAAATTCGGGTCCACGAACTGGCGCAGCAAATGGGGGTCGGCGACCGGGAACTGATGTTCCTGCTGCAGTCGATCGGAGTCCAGGTCGCCTCGGCGCAGGCGGATCTCGACGAATCGACGGTCCTCGCGATCCTGCAGGGAAAGACGCACGCGCCGAAATCGCTCATCGTCCGGGAGGAGCCGAGCCGTCCGAAGACGACGCAGGCGCCCAAGAGCGCGCTCTCCCGAATCAAGATCATCGAAAGGCCGACGGCCCCCGTAAGGAGGACCGAGCCGCCGAAGCCCGCCGAACCGCGGCCGCGGCCGCCGGCGGAGCCCGCTCGCACGGCGGTCGTTCCGTCCGAGCCGGAGGGTGAGGCTTCTGCCGCGTCGGCTCCGAAAGCCGAGCCGCCGAAGGCGCCGCTCGTTCCGCGCAAGATCGTGCTTCCCCCGCGGCGTCCGATCGCGCGACCCGGGCCGCCGCCGGCCGCGGCCGCTCCGGCTCGCCCCGGCGCGGTTCCCGTCCGTCCCGGAACGCCGCCTCCGCGCTTCGGTCCCGGAGCGCGTCCGGGGCCGAGCGTGTACCGGCCGGCCCCCGGCGCCCCCGGCGCGCGCATTCCCGGGGCTCGTCCGCCGCTGCCGCCCGGACGCCCCGGCGTGCCGGGCCGCCCGGTTCGCCCCGGCGCGATCGAACCGCCCGTTCCCGCCGACGACGCGAAGGCCCTCCGCCGCAAGAAGGAGGAGGAATCGAAGAAGGCCGCCGCCAAGAAGACGGGCGCGCGTCCGAAGATCAATCCCGCGGACGAGGTCGACCTGAGGGACTTCGTCGGCGAGTATCAGCCGGATACGTATTCCGACATCACGCTTCCGCTCATCGACAAGAACGCGACGCTCGAGGAGCCGGTCCAACCGAAACAGCTCTCGAAGTCGGCGATGCGCCGCGCCGGCAAGGAAACGCGGCACGACGACACCGGCAAGATCGTCGAATTCAAGAAGCCGCTGCCGACGGGACCCGTGTTCCTCTCGGAGGGCGTCACGGTCAAGGAGCTCTCCGAGAAGCTCGGCGTCCTCGCCCGCGATCTCGTCCAGAAGCTCCTTCGCCGCGGCATGATGGTCACGATCAATCAGAGCCTCCCGGCGAACGTGGCCGTCGAGATCGCCCGCGAAATCGGCGTCGAGGCGGCCGTCGTCTCCTTCGAGGAGGAGATGGAGCTCGCGCGCGAGGAGAAGGGCGAGAAGGTCTCTCCCGAGAACCTGAAGCCCCGCGCTCCGGTGGTCACGGTCATGGGTCACGTCGACCACGGAAAGACCTCGCTCCTCGACGCGATCCGCGAGACGAAGGTCGCGGCGAGCGAGGCGGGCGGAATCACTCAGCACATCGGCGCCTACCGCGTCGAGTCGAAGGGAACGCCGATCGTCTTCCTCGACACGCCCGGCCACGAGGCGTTCACGCTGATGCGGGCGCGCGGCGCCGCGGCGACCGACATCGTCGTTCTCGTCGTCGCGGCGGACGACGGCGTCATGCCGCAGACCGTCGAGGCGATCGACCACGCGCGCGCCGCGAAGGTCCCGATCGTCGTCGCGATCAACAAGATCGACAAGCCGAACGCCAACGTCGAGCGCGTCAAGAAGGAGCTCGGCGACCGCGGCGTCCTCCTCGAGTCGTGGGGCGGCGACGTGCCGTCGGTCGAGGTCTCGGCGCTGAAGAAACAGGGGATCGACCAGCTCCTCGAGATCATCCGCCTCGTCGCGGAGCTCCAGGAACTCAAGGCCGACCCGACCGGGATGGCGCGCGGCGTCGTGATCGAGGCGCGCCGCGAGGCGGGCCGTGGAAACGTCGCGACCGTGCTCGTCCAGTCGGGGGCCCTGAAGATCGGCGACGTTTTCTACGCGGGCTCCGTCTCGGGCCGCCTGCGCGCGATGTCCGACGAGAACGGCAACCGCCTCACGGAGGCGGGACCGTCGACGCCGGTCGAGGTGATGGGCTTCGAGGAGCTCCCCGCCGCGGGAGACACGTTCCAGGTCGTCGAGAACGAGATCCGCGCGCGCCAGATCGTCTCCTTCCGCAAGGAGAAGAACCGCGAACAGACGATGGCGTCGACGTCCAAGACCTCGCTCGAAGCGCTCTTCTCGCGCATCCAGGCGGGCGGCGTCAAGGACCTCGCGATCATCCTCAAGGCGGACGTGATGGGCTCGGCCGAGGTGCTCTCCTCGACCCTGAAGAAGCTCTCGACCGAACAGGTCAAGGTCAACGTCCTCCACGCGGGCGTCGGCGCGATCAACGTCAACGACGTGCTGCTCGCCTCCGCCTCGGGCGCGATCATCATCGGGTTCAACGTCCGTCCCGAGAAGAAGGCGGAGACCGAAGCGGAGAAGGCGGGGGTCGACATCCGGCTCTACACGGTGATCTACAACATCACCGACGACATCCGGAAGGCGATGGAGGGGCTGCTCGAGCCGACGCTCAAGGAAGTCAACCGGGGCCGAGCCGAGGTGCGCAACACGTTCCAGGTGCCGAAGGTCGGCGTCGTCGCCGGCTGCTACGTGACCGAGGGGACGATCCCGCGGTCGGCGGGCGTCCGGCTCCTGCGCGACAACCGCGTCGTGTACGAAGGAAAGATCGCGTCGCTCCGGCGCTTCAAGGACGACGTCTCGGAAGTGAAGAACGGCTTCGAGTGCGGCATCGGACTCGAGCGTTACCAGGACGTCAAGGTCGGCGACGTCATCGAAGCGTTCTCGACCGAGAAGGTCGCCGGCGTCCTGTCGGCGTAGCTCGCTGGTTCTCGCGTACGCGGTCTACGACCTGAACCTTCCGGGTTGCCGGGGGCTCAAGGAGAAGCGCATGGTGCTTCGGAGTCTCAAGAGCCGCATCCGGAACAAGTTCGAGGTGTCGGTCGCCGAGACCGGACACCAGGACCGGCACCAGCGCGCCGAGCTCGCGGTCGCCGTCGTCGGGCCCGACCAGGTCCCGCTCGACCAGCTCCTGCAGGAGATCCTCTCCTTCGTCGAGATGAACTTCGACGGCCCGATCCTCGACTACCGGAACGAGTTCATCCATGTGTGAGGAAACTCTCGACCGGCCGCCGGCCGGCCTCTTCGCCGTCATGGCGGGACGGACGCTCGTGATGACGAAGCCGGCCCCCCCCTCCTTCGCGGAGGCGCGCTGATGCCGGTCAAGCGTCCCGAGCGGGTCGGCGAGCTGATCCGCGCGGAGCTCTCCGCGATGATCCGGAGCGATCTCCACGATCCGGCGATCGGGTTCGTCACGATCACGCAGGTGCAGATGTCGCACGACCTCCGCACGGCGCGCGTGTATTTCTCCTGCCTCGGCGGACCCGAGGAGTTCGACAAGGTCCGGGACGGGTTCGACCGCGCCGCCGGATATCTGCGGCGCGAGATCGGCCGGCGATGCCGGCTCCGCTACGCTCCGGAGCTCCATTTCTTCCCCGACCGTTCCGCGGAAACGGGGGCGCGGATCGAGAAGATCCTGCGCGAGAACCTCCCGGCCCCGGAAGCCTCCGAGGAGCCCTCCGGGACGCCGGCCTCCGACTCCGGCGAAGCTCCCCGGAAATGAGCTCCGCGGGCGATCTCCTGTTCTCCCGCGGCGCGCTGCTCCTCGTCGACAAGCCGAAGGGACTCACCTCGCACGACGTCGTCGAGCGCGTTCGCCGGACGACCGGAGTGAAGAAGATCGGCCACACGGGGACGCTCGATCCGATGGCGACGGGGCTCCTCGTCCTCTGCTGCGGGCGCGCGGCGAGGCTCCAGGGTTTCCTGACGGGGCTCCCGAAGACGTACGAGGGAACGATCACGCTCGGCCGCGCCACGACGACCTACGACGCCGAAGGCGAGACGACGTCGGAGCACGCGGGCGGGATCGCGATCGGACCCGACGCCCTCGAAAGAGCGGCCGCGAAGTTCCGCGGCACGTTCGAGCAGTCGCCTCCCCCGTACTCGGCCAAGAAGGTCGGAGGCCGGAAGTTCTACGAAATGGCTCGGCAGGGGGAGACCGTCCCGCAGGCCCCGAAGTCCGTGACCGTTTCGCGTTTCGACCTGCGGCTCCGCGGCGAAAAGGAGATCGACTTCACCCTGTCCTGCACCTCCGGGACGTACATCCGCTCCATCGCGCACGAGCTCGGCGAGAGCCTCGGCGTCGGCGCGCACCTGTCGGCCCTGCGCAGGACCCGGATCGGCGACTTCGCCCTCGCCGACGCGGTCCCCCTCGCGACGTTCGAGGCCGCCGAGGAGGACGTCCGGGTCGCCCCCCCGCACGCGATCCCGCTCGCCATGATTCCCTTCACGTTCCCCCGGATGACCGTCGCGTCCCTCGAGGCGTGGAAAATCCGCCAGGGACAGGCGATTCCGGCCCGCCTGCAGGGAGCCGAGGGGGACTGGGTATCCCTCCTCTCGCCCGACGGCCAGATGCTCGCCCTGGGGCAGATGACCCCCGTCGGCACCGGAAAGATCGCCATGATCAAGCCCCGGATCGTGCTGGCGGAGGAATCCCGTTTCTGATAGGCTACCCGGCTGTTGAAAAAGTAGAGCGATTCGTTGAGAAAGCATCGGAGGAATTGTTGAGTGCCACGGCGTATCGGGACACCAAACCCGAGATCATCCACGACTACCAGACCCACGACGGGGACACCGGCTCGCCCGAAGTCCAGGTCGCGCTGCTCTCGAAGCGGATCGCGTACCTGACGGACCACTTCAAGTCGCACGCGAAGGATCATCATTCGCGGCGCGGACTGCTGATGCTGGTCGGGAGGAGACGGCGTCTCCTGGAGTACCTCAAGAAGAAGGACGGCGAGCGTTATCACCGCCTGATCGAACGTCTGGGTCTCCGCAAGTAAAAGACGATCTCCCGACGGCCCTCGGAATCCGCGCCGCCACGGCGATGGATGGGGGTTTGTCCGGGCGACACGAATAAGGACGAGCGAATGAAACACGAAGAGATCATCTCCCTGCCGGACCGCCCCCTCTCGATCGAGACGGGGAAGGTCGCCAAGCAGGCCGACGGCGCCTGCGTCGTCCGGCTCGGCGACACCGTCGTCCTCGCCACGGCCTGCGCCGCGGGCGAACCGAAGGAAGGGATCGATTTCCTTCCGCTGACCGTCGACTACCGGGAGAACACCTACGCCGCCGGGCGGATCCCCGGCGGATTCTTCAAGCGCGAGGGACGCCCGACCGAGAAGGAGATCCTGACCTCGCGCCTGATCGACCGGCCCCTCCGGCCGCTCTTCCCGAAGGGATGGGGCAACGAGACGCAGGTGATCGCGTTCGTGCTCTCCGCCGACGGCCAGAACGACCCGGACGTGCTCGCGATCAACGGCGCGTCGGCGGCGCTCGCCGTCTCCGCGATCCCGTTCACGCACACGATCGCCGCGGTCCGGGTGGGGCGGATCGGCGGGAAGCTGGTCCTGAATCCGACGAACAAGGAGCGCGACGAATCGGACATCGACCTGATCGTCGCCTCCACGAAGGACGCCGTCTGCATGGTCGAATCGGGCGCCCGGGAGGTTCCCGAGTCGGCCATGATCGACGCGATCTTCTTCGGGCACGACGCCAACCAGCAGATCATCGCCGGAATCGAGAAGCTCGCCGCCGCGGTCGGCAACCGGAAACGCGAGTTCTCGGCCCCCGAGCCGTACGATGCCGCGTTCTTCGCGGGGATCCTGAAGCGCTGGGAAGGGGCCATGCTCGCGGCGATGACCGTTCCGGGCAAGATCCTGTCGTACGCCCGCATCAAGGAAGTCAAGAAGCAGGCGATCGGGGAGATTCCCGCCGAGGACGTGGCGCTCCGGACGGCCACCGCGAAGGCGATGGACGCCCTCGTCAAGACGCTCACCCGCGAGACGATCCTCGACCGCGGCGAGCGGCTCGACGGCCGGAACTTCTCTCAGATCCGCCCGATCACGTGCGAAGTCGGGCTCCTGCCGCGGACGCACGGCTCCGCGCTCTTCACCCGCGGCGAAACGCAGGCGCTCGTCACGTGCACGCTCGGCACCTCCGAGGACACCCAGCTCGTCGAGGACTACGAGGGAGACTCCGAGAAGACGTTCCTCCTCCACTACAACTTCCCCCCGTTCTCGGTCGGCGAGGTGAAATTCCTGCGCGGGCCGGGCCGGCGCGAGATCGGCCACGGGAACCTCGCGCGCCGCGCGCTCGAGCCGATCCTGCCCGACGACGTCTCGTTCCCGTACACGATCCGCGTCGTCTCCGACATCCTCGAGTCCAACGGCTCCTCTTCGATGGCGACCGTCTGCGGCGGAACGCTCGCGCTCATGGACGCGGGGGTCCCGATCAAGTCTCCCGTCGCCGGCGTCGCGATGGGGCTCGTCGCCGAGGGAGAGAAGCACGCGGTCCTGACCGACATCGCCGGCCAGGAAGACCATTACGGGGACATGGACTTCAAGGTCGCGGGCACCCGCGACGGCATCACCGCGCTCCAGATGGACATCAAGATCAAGGGATTGAAGCGCGTGATCGTCGAGCAGGCGCTCGAGCAGGCGCGCCACGGCCGCCTGTCGATCCTCGAATCCATGTCGAAGGCGATCGAGGCCCCGCGGGCGAACATCTCTCCCTACGCGCCGCGCATCTTCACGATCCAGATCCCCAAGGACAAGATCCGCGACGTCATCGGCTCCGGCGGAAAGACGATCCGCGGGATCATCGAGGAGACCGGCTGCAAGGTGGACGTCGAGGATTCGGGACGCGTCTCGATCGCCTCGTCGGACGAGGCGGCCGCGATGCGCGCGATCGAGATCATCGAGGGACTCACGAAGGACCCGCAGATCGGCGAGATGTATCGCGGCAAGGTCCGCCGCATCGAGGCGTACGGCGCGTTCGTCGAGATCCTCCCGGGCAAGGACGGGCTCGTGCACATTTCCGAGCTCGCCCCCTACCGCGTGAGGGAGACGACCGACATCGTCAAGGAAGGCGACGTCATCCCGGTCAAGGTGATCGCGATCGACCCGATGGGCAAGATCAAGCTCTCGCGCAAGCAGGCGCTCTCCAAGGAAGAACTCGAGGCCGAGGCGGCGATGGCGCCGGCGACCGTCGGGGAACCCGAGGGCGGCAGCCACGAGCGGCACGATCGTCGGGATCACCGCCCCCGCCGCTAAGAACCCAGGCGCGGCGATGCATCGCCGCGCCTCGTCCTTCCAGCGAACGGACGGGCGTCGGCCGCCGACCGGAGGGGGTACCCGCGGATCCCGTATTCCTGACTCCGTCTCCGACGGCGCTAGACTTCCCGCGTGGACCTCTTCGTCGGGACCTCGGGCTTCTCCTACAAGGAATGGAAAGGGAAGTTCTACCCCGCCGATCTTCCGGCGTCGGAGTGGCTCCGCTACTACGCCGGACGTTTCCGGACCGTCGAGATCAACAACACCTTCTATCGCATGCCGAAGAAGGACGTTCTCGCCTCGTGGGCCGGGCAGGTGCCGGAAGGCTTTCGCTTCGTCGTCAAGGCGCCGCGGCGAATCACCCACATCCGGCGCCTGAAGGACGTCGAGGCGGATGCGGGATTCCTCTTCGAGAACCTCGGAGAGCTGGGATCGCGCCTGGGGCCCGTTCTCGTCCAGCTCCCGCCCAACCTCCCGAAGGATACGGTCAGGCTCGACGCGTTCCTCGCCGCCGTTCCGGAGGGTTTTTCCCTCGCCTTCGAGTTCCGGAACCCGTCGTGGCATTCCCCCGACGTTCTCGACCGCCTTCGCGGGCGCGATTTCGCTCTGGCGGCGGTCGACGACGAGGAGCTCCCAGACCCCCCGCTGACGCCGACCGCCTCCTGGGGCTACCTGCGCCTGCGCCGGCTCGACTATTCCGACGACGGGCTGCGCTCCTGGGCCGCCCGCGTCGCCGAGACCTCCTGGAAGCGCTCCTTCGTGTTCTTCAAGCACGAGGACGACGCCGTCGGTCCCCGCCTCGCCGAGCATTTCGCCGCCCTGTCGCCCGGCTGACCGCCTCGCGCCCGCTTCCCGCCGCACGAATCCCGGCGGCGGCGGACGCGGCGGTGCGAGAATCGCCGCATGTCGATCGACGACCTCCCCGCCGCCGCGCGCTCGAACGTCGAGTCGATCCTCCGGCTCGCGATCGAGCACGAACCGGAACGGCGGGCCCTCGTCCTCTTCGACCGGGAGTCGCCGCTCGCCGGGCTGCTCGCCGACGCGTGGCGCGCGGCTCTGCCGGGCGCCGAGGCGATCGAGCTGCCCGGCGGGGCCGTCGGCGTCCCGGACGCGGTCGCGCGCCTGGCTCCGCGGGACCTCGTCGTCCTCGTCGAATCGACCCGCTTCTTCCCGGAGGAGCACCGCTTCCGCGTCCGCCTCTTCGAGCGCGGCCTCGCCGTCGTCGAGCTTCCCCATCTTTCGCGGGTGGCTCCCGGCGAGGAGGCCGCGTACGTCGACGCGCTGGCGTACGACCCCTCCCTCCGGACGATCGGCGGCGCCCTGAAGGAGAGGCTCGACCGCGCGTCGGAGGCCCGGCTCCTCGGCGACGGCGCCGTTCTCACCTATTCGGGCGGATTCGAGGAGTCGCGGCTGAACGTCGGGGATTACCGCCGCCAGCGAAACGTCGGCGGCCAGTTTCCGATCGGCGAGGTTTTCACCGAGCTCCGGGACCTCGCCGGCGTCGACGGGGAGGCCGTCCTCTTCGCGTTCGGCGACTCCGATTTCCGGGTCGCCGCGCCGGAACGCGGGTTCCGGATCCGGGTCGAGCGGGGAGTCGTGACGGCGGCGCCGGGAGCGCCGGCCGCGTTCGCCGGAATCCTCGACGCGATCCGCCGCGACGAGGAGATCGTCCGCGTGCGCGAGCTCGGCCTCGGGCTGAACCGCGCGTTCACGCGCACCCGCCGGGTGTCCGACGTCGGCGCTTACGAAAGGATGAGCGGAGTCCACCTCTCGCTCGGATCGAAGCACGCGATCTACTCGAAGCCGGGCTTCTCGAAACGCCGGACGAAATACCACGTGGACGTCTTCGCGGCGGTGGACCGGTTCCGGATCGACGGAATCGACGTCTTCGACGGGGAGGGGTTCTTCGATCCCGGCGCCGACGGGACTCGCGTCCTTGACGAGGGAGCCGTCCCGGGCGTAGAAGGGGCGGAGCCCTCGTGAAGAAAGCGCTCCTCTTCTCGCTCGCGGCCGTCTCGGCGCTTCCCGCGTCGCTCCGGGGGAACCCGGTCCCG
>DASTIQ010000038.1 GCA_035717485.1 Thermoanaerobaculia bacterium
CGAGCGTCGCGACGCCTGTCGGATCGAAGGCGGGCACGGATCCGGTGGGAGGACGCCCGCTCGCCGAGTGTTCCGGGATCGAGGGCAGGGCCGTCACCAGGAAAACGACGAAGAACCAGGCCACCAGCCCCCACCGGTCGCGGAGAACGGGTGCGACGTCGAAGAAGACCGTCCCGGCGGCGACGAAGACGAGCGCGGGACCCGCCAGGAGCAGGACCGGAGCGGCGAAGGCGACGGGGCGAAACCCGCCCGAGCCTTCGAGCGCAAAGCGCATGACCCCGATGCCGAGCATTATCAACGCGAGCACCGCGAGGTACGCGAGGTTCGCCGCGAACTTGCCGAGGAGATACGCCTCGTTCGATAGCGGAGTCGCAGCGAGGATCGCCCCGACCCCCCTCTCCCGGTCCCGCCGCACGCTTCCGGCCACGAGGTAGAAGCCCCCGAGCGTGAGAAAGATTCCAGCGAAGACGGCCACCGAAACGCCGACCGAGCCCGCCGTGTAGAGCGGCGCGACGACCGTTCCCGACGCGGTCTGCCAGGAGATCGAGACTGCGCGCCCGCGTGAGGAGGGGAGCCAGAACCAGGTTCCCGCCGCGATCGCGACAAGGGCCGCGAGCGTCGCGCCGGAGCGCAGGCGCATCCGCACCTCGGCGCCCGCCTGAGTCAGGACGGCGGTGGCGTTCATACGGCGCGCGCCTCGCCGCCGGTCAGGAGATAGGCGTCCTCGAGCGTCGGCTCGACCGGCTCGCTCTGCGGGAGGATCGCCTCCTCGGCGACGTAGCGCACGGAAACGCCCCCCGCACGGCGCGCGAGTCCCGAGACGGCGATCTCGCGCTGGACGCGGGCAAGGTCCTCGGACGCCACGTCGGCGCGGAAGACCCGCCCGGCGGCGCGTCGCATCAGCTCTTCGGGCGCGGCATGGAGAACGAGGTGGCCGGCCCGAATCACCGCGATCGTCGAGGCGATCGCCTCGACATCCGAGACGATGTGTGTCGAGAGGAGCACGACGCGACCCAGCGCGATTTCGGAGAGGAGGTTCCGGAAGCGGACACGCTCCTCCGGATCGAGCCCGACCGTCGGTTCGTCGACGATGAGGAGCTTCGGATCGCCGAGGAGCGCCTGGGCGATTCCCACCCGCTGGCGCATCCCCCCGGAGAAGCTCCCGAGCCGTCGGTCGGCGGCGTGGTGGAGATTGACGAGCTCGAGCATGGAGGCGATCCTCCGGGAGAGGTCCGATCCGGAAAGCCCCTTCAGACGTCCGAGGTAGGTCAGGAACTCCCGGGCGGTCAGGCGCTCGTAGACGCCGAAATCCTGCGGCAGGAAGCCGAGTTCGCGCCGGACCGAGAGAGGCGACTCGACGCCGCTCAGGCCCCGCCAGAAGAACGCGCCGCCTGACGGTTTCGTCACGGTCGCGAGGATGCTCATGAGAGTCGTCTTTCCCGCGCCGTTCGGGCCGAGGAGGCCGAGTACTCCCTCGCCGACCGAAAGCGAGAAATCGATCAGTGCTGGCGCCGACGCGCCCGGGTACGTCTTGGAAAGCGACCGGATCTCGAGCATGGCGGCTCCTTCCCTTCTAAACGCAAGGATGCGGACGAAGTTTCCGGCTAGGGAGGAGCCGAGAACCGCCGCCCGCGGACTTCGCATTCGAACCGGCGAAGGAGTGAGCGAGTCGGCTAACCTCTCCGGGCATGAGACGATCTCTGGCGTCTGGGCTTTGCAGCACGGCGTGTGGCGTCCGCGGACGCCCGATGCCTGGCGGCGCGCCGACATCGCGCGGGCCGGAGGGGATCTCGGATGCGGCCCGGATATGCGACCCTCGATCTCGCCGGGATCGTCGGGAGCGCCGGCCCGGTCGCGGTCGATCGCTCGCGGCGGTTCCTGGACGCGCTCGATCGTTCCCGCGCCGACCGCGGCGGGGTGGGTCGAATGGCCGGTTCGCGGGATTTTCGTCCGGCGGCCACGTCCGGGTGGGGCACCCGGAAGAGGGCCTGGCGGAGATGGCGGAGTTCCTGCGAAGCCCTTCTGCCGGGCGATCGAGGACGGCGCGCCTCGCCTTTATTCCGCGAGGATCCGGGTGAGCCAGGCCCGCGCGGCCGCGGCCTCGCGGAAGACGCGGACGTTCACGCCGCGGTTGACCGCGACGTTTTCCGCGAACCGCATGCTGGCCGGGTCGTGCCGGGGATTGGCGTCGACGAAGGCCATCGCGCGCAACCCGGACCAGCTTTGGCTCGCCCCTTCGGCGACGAGAGAGAAGATTTCGGAAACGGCCAGTCCTTCGCCGGCCAGGTTTTCCTCGATCAGAATTCCGGGAAGCGGATCCCGCGCGTGGGCGGCGCGAACTTCCTCCATGTAGCCGGCGACCGTGTCGGGAGAGTTCTCTCCGATCACCGTGAAGTGAAGGTATCCGTCCTCCGTCGTCCCCGTCAGAACGTACGACATCCGGATACGAATGATAGTCGTGCCGCCTCTTCGTCCTTCTGCTCGACGGTTCCGGTCCGCCCGGGTTGTTGCGCGTAAGATGGGCCAAACAAGGAGGGATCGTTGAAAACGAAGGTCCTCTTCCTGTCCCTGTTCCTCGCCGCGATTCCGCTCGCCGCCCAGGACGCCCCGAAGCCGGCGCTCTCCGCGAAGGAAGCGAAGATCCATGAGCTGCTCCGGGTGACGGGATCGGCCAAGCTGGCCCTCCAGATGATCGACCAGATGCTCGGCGGCTTCCGCAAGGCGCTGCCCGACGTCCCGGCCGCGTTCTGGGACGAATTCCGCAGCGAAATCAAAGCCGACGACTTCGAGGCCCTGATCGTTCCGATCTACGAGAAGCATTACGACGACGCGGAGCTCCAGGGGCTGCTCGACTTCTACGACTCGCCGCTCGGGAGGAAGATGCTCCAGGAGATGCCCGCGATCCTGACGGAGTCGATGGAGGCGGGGAAGAAGTGGGGCCAGGATCTGGCCGAGAAGGCCCTCGAGCGGCTGAGAAAGAACGGCTACAAGACCAGCGCGTAGTCCCGCGGATTTCGTAACTCCACCCGCGGCGGACGCCGCGCCTTCCCCGAGCCGGCGGCCTCAGGGACGGGGCTTCGGCGAATCCTCCGCCGGTGCGAGCCACGCCCGTCCGCGTTCGAGGTCGAGGGTCAGGATCCAGGAATTCAGGAATTGGGCGCCGATGTTCCCGTCCATCACGAGGTCGCGCGTCCGGATCGTCCCCGCGACCTCGATGCCGTTGGCGAGACGGAACGATCCGGGAACGGGCGTCGAGAGGTCCTCCGCCAGGCCGAGCAGCGGGGCGATGTGGTTCGCCACGACGATCGACCCGCCGTTTCCGCCGTCGAGCTCCATCCAGGCGACGCCCCGCGGCGTCGGAACGGCGGCGTCGACGGCGAGCGCGGCACCCTCGGCGTCGCGGACGAGCCGGACCGGCAGCTCGCGCGCGCGCGCGATCCTGCGGGCGAGGCTTTCCCGCGTCTCGAGGATCACGGCCGTTCGCGGGACGATCGTGATCATTCGGCCGGCGAAGAGATCGAGGCCGATCGCGCCGTCGACGGGCGGCACGCCGGGCCCGAGGAATTTCATGATGTCGACCGTGCTCACGACGGGTGCGCGAAGGGCGATTCCGGCGATCGAGACCGGTACGTCGTCGCAATGAGCATTGTTCAGCCGCTCGCCGCTCATCCGAAAGCCGGTGAGGCGCCCCCACGGCTGGCAGCCGATCCTCGCGGCGAATGCCGGCGAGAAGGAAGTGACGCCCTCCCCGGTGTCGAAGAGGAACGTGCCGGCGATTCCGTTGAACTCCGCATGGACGACGGCCTGGGCCCTGAGATACGGCTCGAGGGGGATCGTGGCCGGTTCCCGGGAGGTCGCCGTGGTTCGACACCCCCAGGACGAGGCGAGAACGGCGCCGCCGAGAAAGACACGCCGGAGACGGCCGGTGAGTCGCTTCATGGACGTTCGACGCTCGGTCGGCCGGGAGGTTCCGGGAAGGGGAGGGGGAAACTCGAAGCCCGGTCCCGGCGCGGCGCCGGGACCGGGCGAGCACTTCAGGCGGAGGTCAGAAGTCCACGCGGGTGTTGACGCCGAACGTCCGGGGCTGGTTGGTCAGGAAGCCGACCCGGGCCAGAAGACCGCGCTCGCGGTCGAGGGCGAGCTCCGCGTTCTCGTTGGTCAGATTGTTGACGTAGAACGCGAGGTCCCAGATGCCGTGCCGGATGCCGAGACGCAGATTCACGAGATCGTAGGCGGGCA
Organism: Thermoanaerobaculia bacterium; assembly: GCA_035717485.1. Classification (NCBI taxonomy): domain Bacteria; kingdom Pseudomonadati; phylum Acidobacteriota; class Thermoanaerobaculia; species Thermoanaerobaculia bacterium. Next base: position 4,240 of record DASTIQ010000038.1, read on the forward strand.
TCAGAGGGTCGAAGGTGAAGGTGTTCTGGGTCAGCGGTCCGCCGATGGAGTTCGCGCCGTAGGAGCCGATGTTCACCGTTCCCACTCCCGACTCCTGATCGGCGAGCTGCGTGTACCGCGATCCGATGTGCTGATACGTGCCGTTGAGGTACCCGTCGTACGTCGGGCAGATCGGCTGCGTGTAGGTCGCCGAGACCGCGGCCTGGAACTTCGGGACGCTCGGGAGCCGATTGCCGGACCGGATGCCCGTGGAGGCCACGAGCTCCTCGGTGCCGGAGATGGTGGAGCGGACCTGCGAGTCGTTGTAGCCGCCCGAGATCGAGAAGTCGAAGTGATCGGTGGGCGCGAGCGAGAGCTCGAGCTCGCCGCCGACGCTTCGCGACTTCGGCACGTTGAAGATGAGACGGGACGAGCACGATCCGGCGGTGACCGTCACCTGGAGGTCCTTGACGTCCTCGTAGTACACCGACGCGTTGAGGGAGCCCTTTCCTCCCATGAACCGGGACTTCGCGCCGATCTCGTAGTTCCAGGCGGTCTCGTCCTTCCAGGTGTCGCGTCCGGAGAACGTCACGAGGTCCTGCGCGGTGCAGAGGTTGACGTTCAACGGGTCGTTGACGCCGCCGAGCCGGAATCCGCGGGCCGCCTGCGCGTTGAACGTCAGGTTGTCGTTGACCTTGTAGCTCGCGATGAAGCGGGGGGCGACGCCGTCGGCCTTGGCCGTCCCCGGCTGGATCTGCGGAGTGCCGTCGGAATTCGAGCCGAAGATGCCGTCGAAAATCTGTCCCTTGTCCTCTTTGAAGTGGTAGTAGCGCAGACCGGCGGTCACGCTGAACTTGTTCGTGATCGCGAACGTCCCTTCTCCGAAGAACGCGTACTGCTTGAGGTCGTAGTTCAGATCGGACCAGAACAGGTTGTCCTTCGGCGCGTAGACGCCCTGCGTCGGAATGTTGATGCCGAGCGCGCTCGTCAGGTCCTCGAACCCGCTGACGACGAGGTGCTGGCCGTAATGACGCTTGCTGTCGGCGTAGAACCCGCCGACGACCCACTGCAGACGGTCCTTGTCCGTCCCGCCCGAAAGGCGCAGCTCCTGGGTCCAGGCGTGCGCCGTCGTGCGGTCGTTCAACGGGGCGTTCAGCGTGTAGACCGACTCGGGGAGACCGATCGATCCCCCCGTGATGCTCGACGTGAGAGCGCCGGCGTCGCGGACGACCAGGACGTCCCGGCTGGTGAAGGAGGTGACCGACGTCAGCTGAGCGGGACCGAAGTCGTACTTGACGTCGAGATCGCCGAGCTGGAACTTGTCCGTGTACGGCTCGTCGATCTGGGTGAACTGCTTCTCGCCGCCCAGCGTGACCGCCGGACGGGTGGTCGTATACGGGTTCGCGAGGATGTTGAACTCGTCGACGCGGTTCCACCCGTCGGCGCCGACCTTCTGGTACACGAAGCGCGGCGTGATCGTCAGGTTGTCGATCGGAACGAGCGCGAGCGCCGCGCGGAGGCCCGTCCGGTCTCCCGAGTTGACGTCCTTCTTCAGCCCGAATTCTCCGGGATGCTGCGAGCCGAACGGCTGAACGGCGTCGATCCATCCCGGCAGCCGGTCGTAGTAGCTCGTCACCCGGAGGGCCGCCTTGCTGGAGACCGGGGCGTTGAATCCGACCTTGAAGTCGCCCCCCATGCCGCCGGTGTAGACGGTCTCGCCGCCGACCTCGCCGAAGACGCTGCTCAATCCGAGGATCGGCTGGTTGCTGATGTAGCGCACGGTGCCGCCCAGCGACCCGGCTCCGAAGAGGGTTCCCTGGGGTCCGCGGAGGACCTCGACCCGGTTCATGTCGAAGAGATCCATGTCGGGCGTGAAGAGCGACATCGAGATGACCGACTCGTCGAGGTACGAGCCCACTTCCTCTTTCACCCCCGGCTGATCGCGGGCGATCTGGCCGGACGAAATGCCGCGGATCGCGACCGTGCTCTGCCCGGGTCCGAGGTTCTGCACGGAGAAGTTGGGGACGTTGATGGCGACGTCCTCGATGCTCTGCGCGCCGCGGTCGCGGAGATCCTGTTCGGTCGGCGCCGCGACGGAGACGGGCGTCGTGAAGACCGTCTCCTCGCGCTTCATCGCCGTGACGGTGACGGCCTCCGAGAACTTGACCTGGAGGGCGATGTTGACGGTATGGGTGGATCCCGCCTCCACCCGCTGGTTCCGCACGATCTGCGCGCGGAATCCCTGCACGTCGGCCGAAACGGTGTAGAGGCCGGCCGGGAGGTCGGAGGCCGTGTAGAGGCCGTCGGCGCCCGACGTGACGACCTTCGCCACTCCGGTCTGCTGGTTCGTGACCGCGACCGTCGCACCGGTGACCGGTTCGCCGTTGACGACCCGCACGGTTCCCGAGATCGTTCCGCTGGCGGGTTGGGCCGATACCGGGGATGAGACCGTTGCCATGAGGAACACGCCGACCACCAGGAAAGCTGTCCGGGGCTTGAGCATGCCAGCCTCCTCTCTTCCATTTTTCCGGGGGCGATCTGGCGCGGGTTATACGGCCGAGGAATATTTATGTCAACACGGACCTGGCGCGTGGCCTTCACCATTCGCGGGTCCGGCGGACCTCCGCGGCCATGTCCGTTGCGTCGGCGCGCCGGGCGCCCCTCGCGCGGGCCTAACGGGGAACGGCTTTTTGAGAGGCGTCCCGACCCGCCGTCGCTCGGCCGAGGGCCGTCAGTCCCGCGCCGAAGATCGCGTTGCCGAGGATGGCCCCGGGCGTCTTGAAGAGCGCCTGGAGAATCGGGATCGAAAGGATCCCGACGAAGGTCGCGATCGCCGCGGGACGGGAGAGATTCCCGAAACGCCATGTCGTCAGCGACAGGGCGAGCCACCCGAGAGCGAAGAGGCCGGCGGCCGAGGCGAATCCGAGGTTCGAGAACGTGTCCTTGTCGACGGCGGCGAACGCGGCCGGGGCGATTCTCGCGACCGGTTGGACGAGGAAGACGTTCCCCCACTCCACCGCGAACAGGAGGCAGCCGCCGACGAAGGCGGCCAGAAAAGCGCCGGCGCCGAGCCTGCCGTAGACCTCCCGCTGGACGAGGTGGATTCCGAGACATCCGAAGATCAGGAGGAGCGCGGCGACGGCCGAGGTCGATTGCCGTGCGAGGAAAAGCGCGGTCGCCTCCGGCGGGCCGGCCCCCCGCCGCGAAATCATCAGCGGTGTGAACAGAACGTTGATCAGGATCAGCAGGATGCCCCCGGCTTCGAGCGAGCGTCCGCATCGCCGGATGAAATCTGTCACGGGCGCCTCCTCGGCGGTTCTACCGTCCTATACGAGCGGTGAGCCGCCGAGTTCTCCCGAGGCCCCGACGAACGCTCCGTTCAGCTCCAGAACCCGGTCGCCCTCCGGATCCGCCCGTCCTTGGCGAAGTCGAAGACGTTCGTTCCCTGGCCGCGCACGCTTCCGTCCGCGGCCCGAGCGGTCCACGGAGCGATCGCGACTCCCTGACACTCCTTGACTTCCCCGTCTCGCGCGACCGTCATCCCGGGCATGAAGCGCTGCACCGCGGCGAGGTGCGCGACGAGGTCCTCCCGTCCGGCCGTGCAGCTGAACGCGTCGTGGAATTCGACGTCGTCGGTCGCCGCCCCCGCGAGAAGCCGCCGTCTTTCCTCCTCGTCCGCCTGGTTCCATGCGCCGAAGAAGGCGTCGATCCGCTCCGCGGCCTGCGCCTGCGCCTCGCGCGAAACGATGTTGGCGAAGAGCGCCATCTGGTACCGCCACCCCTGCACGTGCTCGGCGCCGACCGAGGCCGGGGCGTCCGTCGACTCGTGGCGCAAGTGGACCGAGGTCCCGGCGGGGGAATCTTCGAGCCGGATCGTCACGCGCGATCCGCCGGGCGGGATCGGACTTTCTTCGCGTTCGTATCCGTACGTGAAGACGACTCGCTCCGGCGGATCGATCTCGACGACCTCGCCGCTCGCGACGACGCCGCCGGGATAGCGGATCCGGACCGATCCGCCCGGGCGCGCATCGATCTCCGAGCCGTCGCCCCACCACGCCGCGAACCGGGCGGAGTCGGTGAAGTAACGGAAAACCGTCTCGCGCGGGGCGCGTACCGAGATCGTGCGGTCGATGATGAATCCCGTCTTCTCCGTCACTTCTTCCTCCTTCGACGGCCCTGACGCGGACCGCGCCGGGCCGCCTCGATCTCCGCTTTCGTCTTCAAGCGCGCGAGCGCGTCGTCCCACGAAGATTCGAGCCATTCCCGCAGCGGCTCGAGCTCGCCTTTCCGGGCGGCGTAGTAGCGCCGCCGCCCTTCGCGCCGGCACTGGACGAGACCGGCGCGGGAGAGGAGGGCCAGATGCTGCGAGACGGCGCCGAACGTCACGTCCGGCATGGCGGCCGCGATCTCTCCCGCCCCGCGCTCCCGGTCCCACACGAGCCGCAGGATCTCCCGGCGGCGGGGGGCGGCGACGAGGGCGAGATTCGCGCTCACGAATATTATTTTAGTATATACTGAATCATTGTCAAGCGCCTTCGGGCGCGGAAAGAGAGGGGAACCATGAGAGGGATTTCCAGAACGATTCTCGGGGCGGCGATCCTGGCTTCGGCGCGTTTCGCGGCGGCCGCGCCGGAAACGGTCCACGTGAGCTATCACGTGCAGCCCGGAAAGCTCGACGAGCTGCTCGGCGTTCTCGTCCAGCACTATCCGGCGGGGCGCCGCGCCGGCATCGTGCTCGCGGAGCCTCACGTCATTCTGTCGGGGAAAGAGGACGGAGGAAAACCGGTCGTGATCGAGGTCCTCACCTGGCGGGACGCGGACGACCCGGACGACGTCGCGACGAAGCACCCGGAGATCAAGGCGCTCTGGGACAGGCTGAATGCGCTCGTCGAAAAGCGCGGGGGAAGACCGGGGATCGAAATCGATGCGATGGACCTGGTGGCGGAGCCGCCCGCCCCATCGCCGAAGAAGTGATCCTCTTCGGCGCTCGACGGGCGGGCAATATCGCGATAGCCGGCGGAAGCGCGCGTCTCTACCGTGGCCCGCGAGGAGAACGCATGAGACACGCCCTTCGAACTTTCCTCCCGGCCGCGGTCCTCGCGCTCGCGCTCCGTCCGGTTTCGGGGCAGGAGCTCTCCGAGCTCTCGCTGCCGCCGGGCGGCAACGGAATCAGCCAGCGATCGGAAGTCGCGCAGTGGATCGGCCCGGTCAAGGTCTCGATCGCCTATGGCAGCCCGAACGTGCACGGCCGCGGAAGCGACCGCGCCGGCCACATCTGGGGAGAGCTCGTTCCCTTCGGCCTTTTCGACGAGGGCTTCGGTCCGTCGACGGCGACGCCCTGGCGGGCGGGCGCCAACGAAAGCACGACGATCTCGTTTTCCGACGACGTGCGGGTCGGGGGAAAGGAGATCAAGGCGGGAACGTACGCCCTCTTCCTGGAGCTCGCGGAGAAAGGACCCTGGACGTGGATCTTCTCGACGCACCGCGGCTGGGGGAGCTATCAGTACGACCCGAAGAACGATGCCCTGCGCGTGCCGGTCGCCCCGCAGGATGCCCCGTACACGGAATATCTGACCTACGGTTTCGACGACCGGAAGATCGACTCCGCGACCGCGTACCTCCAGTGGGAGAAGAAGCGCGTGCCGATGAGGATCGAAGTGCCGAACGTGTACGAGCGGTATGTCGATCGCATGCGGCGGGAGCTCGAAGAATGGCCCGGATTCAACTATCAGAACTGGCAGACGGCCGCGCAGTTCTGCGCCGACCACAAGATCGATCTCGACGAGGCGCTCGTCTGGGCGGACCGGGCGATCCACGAGCCCTTTCGCGGCGCGACCGTCGGCCGCGAGGACTTCTCGACGCTGGAGACGAAAGCATCCGTCCTCGAGGCGATGGGACGAAGCGGCGAGGCCGACGCGCTGATGGAGAAAGCCCTCGCGTTGCCCGGGACCTCCGCCTTCGAGATCTACATCTACGGTTCACGCCGGCTCGCCGCGGGGAAGAACGAGGCGGCGCTCGAGGTCTTCCGGCTGAATCAGGAGCGACATCCGGACGAAAAGTTCTGGACCGTCCTGGGCCTCGCCCGCGCGTACACGGCGCTCGGCGACCGCAAGAACGCGATGGCGAACTGGGAGGCGGCGCTCGCCAACGTTCCGCCCTCCCAGAAGGGGAGCGTTCCGCGCATGAAGCAGGCTCTGGAGAAGCTGAAGTCGGAGTCGTGACCGGCGGGCCCCAGGATCCCACTGTCGCGGGACGCACCGCGAACGCCGGCGCGGAGGTTGAAATCCTCCGCGCCTGAACGGGGCGCGAGCGGCCGTTCCCTTCCCGATATCATCCTCGAGAGACCGACTGCCATGTCCGCGCCCGGCCGTCTTCGAACGGCCCTCCTGACGCTCGCCGCGCTCTGCGCGTTCGCCGCGAACTCGATCCTCTGCCGCCTCGCGCTCGGAGCGGCGGCGATCGACGCCGCGAGCTACGCGACCGTCCGCCTCGCCGCCGGGGCGGGCCTTCTCGCGCTCCTCGCGGCTCCTCGCCGGGGGCGGCCCGGGGCGCGCGGGAGCTGGCGATCGGCCGCCGCTCTCGCCGCCTATGCGGTGCCCTTTTCCTTCGCCTATCGGACGCTCTCGGCGGGGACGGGAGCGCTCCTTTTGTTCGTCGCGGTCCAGGCGACGATGATCTCGACGGGAGTCGTTCGGGGGGAGCGTCTCCGTCTCTCCGGCTGGGCGGGCGTCGCCGTCGCGCTCTTCGGCCTCGGCTGGCTCGTGCGGCCGGGACTTTCCGCCCCGCCGGCAGCCGGCGCCGCGCTGATGACGCTCGCGGGGATCGCCTGGGGCGTCTACTCCCTGCGGGGGCGCCGCTCGGAGGATCCGATTTCGGACACGGCCGGGAATTTCGCGCGGGCCGTCCTGTTCGCCGCCGCCGCGAGCGCGGCGACCCTCTCGTCGGCGCACGCCTCCGCGCGGGGTCTCGCCCTGGCCGCTCTCTCGGGCGCGGCCGCATCGGGCGCGGGCTACGCGATCTGGTATGCCGCCCTTCCGCGGCTCGCCGCGACCACCGCGGCGACCGTGCAGCTCGCGGTTCCCGCGCTCGCGGCGGCGGGAGGCGTCGTCTTTCTCGGCGAGCGGATGACGGCCCGGCTCCTGTTCGCCTCCGCGGCGATCCTCGGAGGCGTCGCGCTGGCGGTCGCCGGGAGGGGAGGGCGAACCCCCGCCGCGTCGCGGGACGGACGTCCCGGGACTGCCGAAAGACCCGCGTCCTGACGTAGAGTTGCTCCGGAGGTTCGAAGATGCGTCTGGATTTCCGCCTGTTCCTGATCGCGACCGCGGCTTCCGCGGCGGCCGCCGCCGCCACCGCGCCCGCCGCGCCCGAAACCAACCCGTTCTTTTCGCCCAGTCCGCTGCAATATCAAACGCCCCCCTTCGACAGGATCAAGGACTCCGACTACGCCCCGGCTCTCGAAGAGGGGATGAAGCGGCAGATCGCGGAAATCGACGCCATCGCCGACGATCCGGCGCCGCCGACGTTCGAGAACACCCTCGTGGCGATGGAGCGCTCGGGCGAGCTCCTCACGCGCGTCGCCAAGGTCTTCTTCAATCTCACGCAGTCGAACATCGACGACGCGATGACGAAAGTCCGCGCCGAGGAAGCGCCGAAGCTCGCCGCCCACCAGGACGCGATCTTCCTGAACCCGAAGCTCTGGGCGCGGGTCAAGGCGCTGTACGAGAAGCGCGACGCGCTCGGGCTCGACCCGGAGAGCCGGTATCTCCTCGACCGCTATGACAAGACGTTCGTCCGGGCGGGAGCGGACCTTCCCGCGGCGGACCAGGCGAAGCTGAAGGAGTGGAACCAGGAAGAGGCGAAGCTCACGACGGAATTCGAGGAGCGCCTGCTCGCCGGAACGAAGGGGGCTTCGATCGTCGTGTCGGACCGCGCCGAGCTCGCGGGAATGCCGGAGACGGAGATCGCCTCGGCCGCCAGCCGCGCGAAGGATCGGGGAATGCCGGGCAAGTGGGTCATCGACCTCCAGAACACGACGCAGCAGCCGGTCCTCGCGAATCTCACGAACCGCGGGCTCCGGCAGCGGATCCTCGAGGCTTCGGAGAATCGCTGCGACCGCGCGGACGCCAACGACACGAAGGCGATCGTCGAGAGGCTCGCGCAGCTCCGCGCCGACCGCGCGAAGCTCCTCGGCTTCCCGACGCACGCCGCCTACGTTCTCGACGACCGCATGGCGAAGACGCCCGAGCACGCGCTGAAGCTCATGACCGACATGGTGCCCGCGGCCACGGGCAAGGCGGAGCGCGAGGCCGCCCGCATGCAGCAGATCGTCGACGCGGAGAAGGGCGGGTTCAAGGTCTCCGCCGCCGACTGGGAGCTCTATGCCGAGAAGGTGCGCAAGGCCGACTACGACATCGACGTGGCGCAGGTGAAGCCGTACTTCGAGCTGAACCGCGTGATCGAGGACGGCGTCTTCTTCGCCGCGCACCAGATGTACGGCCTGACGTTCAAGGAGCGCAAGGACCTTCCCGTCTACAACCCGGACGTGCGCGTCTGGGAAGTCTTCGACGCCGACGGGAAGTCGCTCGCGCTCTTCTACGGCGACTACTTCCAGCGCGCGAACAAGAGCGGAGGTGCGTGGGACGACAGCTTCGTCGATCAGACCTCTCTCCTCGGGACCCGTCCGGTGATCGTCAACGTCCTGAATTTCCCGAAGCCGGCGCCCGGAGAGCCGGCGCTGCTGTCGCCGACCGACGTGAGCGCGGCCTTTCACGAATTCGGGCACGCCCTCCACGGGATGTTCTCGAACATCAAATACCCGACGCTCGGCGCGACGCCGCGCGACTGGGTCGAGATGCCGTCGCAGTTCAACGAGCACTGGGCCTTCGAGCCGACCGTGCTCGCCCATTACGCGCACCACTACAAGACGGGCGCGCCGATCCCGGAGCCCCTCGTCGAGAAGATCCGGAAGACCAAGACGTTCAACATGGGGTACATCACCACCGAATACCTGGAGGCGGCGCTCCTCGATTTCGCGTGGCACACGCTCCCCCCCGGCGCGCCGCTCCAGAACGCCGATGCGTTCGAGAAGGAGGCGCTCGAGCGGTATCACGTCGCGGTGCCGCAGGTCCCGCCGCGATACCGCACGACGTATTTCTCGCACATCTGGGACGGCGGCTATTCGGCCGGGTACTACGCGTATCTCTGGAGCGAGCTGCTCGACGACGACTTCTACTACTGGTTCAAGGAGCACGGCGGAATGACGCGCGAGAACGGGGACCGGTTCCGGAAGCTGGTGCTGTCCCGCGAAGGGACCGCCGACGTCGCCGAGATTTTCCGCTCGTTCCGGGGACGGGATCCCGTCGTCGAGCCGCTCCTCGAAGAGAGGGGACTCGTGGAGGCGCCGGCCGCGAAGATGCCTCCGCCGCACCCCTAGCGAGGAGATTCCGTTGACGTCCCGACCGCCCGCCGCCGACCCGTCCGCCGAATCGGAGGGCGGGCGGCGCGCGGGAGTCCTTCCGAACTTCGTCGGCGGCCGCTGGGTTCCGTCGGCCGGAGGAGAGACGGTCGACGTCCACGATCCGGCGCGGGGAACCGTCATCGCCCGGGCCCCGCTGTCCACCCGCGGCGACGTGGACGACGCGGTCGCGGCCGCCGCGCGGGCGTTCGCCGGCTGGAGCGAAACGCCCCCCGCCGTCCGCGCGAGAGCGATGTTCCGGCTGCGCCTCCGGCTCGAAGAGCGCGCCGAGGAGCTCGCGCGACTGGTGACGACCGAGCATGGCAAGACGCTGGACGAGTCGCGGGGGAGCGTCAAGCGCGCCCTCGAGTGCGTGGAGGCGGCGTGCGGGGCGCCGGCGATGCTGATGGGACAGAGCCTCGAGAACGTCGCGTCCGGGCTCGACTGCACGGCCTTCCGGCAGCCGATCGGGGTCTGCGCCGCGATCGCGCCCTTCAACTTCCCCGTCATGGTGCCGCTCTGGTTCCTGCCGTTCGCGGTCGTCTGCGGGAACACCTTCGTGCTGAAGCCTTCCGAGCAGGTTCCGCTGACGATGACCCGCGTCTTCGAACTCCTCGAAGAATGCGACCTTCCGCCCGGCGTGGTGAACCTCGTGCACGGGGGCCGGGAGACCGTCGAGGCCATCTGCGATCACCCGGGAATCCGCGCGCTGTCGTTCGTCGGGTCGACGCCCGTGGCGCGCGCGGTGTACGAGCGGGCGACGCGCGCCGGCAAGCGGGTGCAGGCGCTCGGAGGCGCCAAGAACTACGTCGTCGTCATGCCCGACGCCGATCTCGAGACGGCGATCCCCGCGATCACCGAGTCGTTCTACGGCTGTGCCGGCGAGCGATGTCTCGCCGGGAGCGTCCTCGTCCCCGTCGGGCCGGCCCACGGCGAGGTGCGGGAACGCCTGGTCCGGTCGGCCCGGAGCCTCCGCGTCGGCGATGGCATGGACCCGGCGACCCGGATGGGCCCCCTCGTGAGCGGCCGGCACCGCGAGCGGGTCGTGGGGTACATCGAAAAGGGCGTCGCGGAAGGGGCCCGCCTCGCGCTCGACGGCCGCGATCTCGTGGCTTCCGGCGGCCCGGGATTTTTCCTCGGCCCGACGGTCTTCGACGCCGTCGACCCGGGGATGACGATCGCGCGCGACGAGATCTTCGGACCCGTGGCTTCGATCTGCGCCGTGCCCGACCTCGCGGGAGCGCTCGAGGCGATGCGCTCGCACCCGAACGCCAACGCCGCGTCGATCTTCACGTCCTCCGGCAAGGCCGCCCGGGAGTTCGCCCACCGGGCGCCCTCCTCGATGGTGGGCGTCAACGTCGGGGTGGCGGCCCCGATGGCCTATTTCCCGTTCGGCGGCGCCCGCGACAGCTTCTTCGGCGACCTCAAGGTCCACGGCCGCGACGCTTTCGAGTTCTACACGGACAAGAAAGTCGTCATGTCGAGGTGGCCCTAGCGCCCCGGCGACCCGTCCCGCCGCCGAAACCTTCCGCGCCCGACTTCGTACCTCTTGTAGAATGTCGACAAGAGATCTCCTTCCGGAGATCGGGTCGACGGGAGGGAATCGATGAAAAGAAGAGAGTTCCTCGAGCGAAGCGCCGCGCTGGGCATCCTTGCCGCCATCCCGTCCTCCGCGTTGGCGGCGGCGGGTTCCGGGCCGAAATCCGAAAAGAGCTATCCGCCGCTGGCGCCCGGCCGGGGGCCGATTCCCGTGGCGTTCCTCGTGTCCGACGGCGCCGTCGTGATCGATTTCTGCGGGCCGTGGGAGGTCTTCCAGGACGCGGCCGCTCCGGGCTCCGAAGGGTTTTCGCTGTACACCGTCGCCGAGACGTCGAAGCCGATCCACGCGAGCGCCGGCATGAAGATCGTTCCGGATCACACGTTCGCCGACGCTCCGGCGCCCCGGGTGATCGTGATCCCGGCGCAGGGGGGGCACACCCCGGCGGCGATCGCGTGGATCCGCAAGGCCGCGAAGACGGCGGACATGACGATGTCGGTCTGCACGGGGGCGTTCCTGCTCGCGAAGACCGGCCTTCTCGCCGGAAAGAGCGCGACGACGCACCATTCTTCTTTCAAGCGGTTCGCGATGGACTTCGCCGACGTCCGGCTCGTGCGCGGGGCGCGATGGGTCGATTCGGGAAACGTCGCGACGGCGGGCGGGCTTTCTTCCGGCATCGACCTCGCGCTCCACGTCGTCGAGAGATACTTCGGACGCGAGGTCGCGAAAGCGACGGCCTGGCAGATGGAATACCAGGGCGAAGGATGGATGCACGCGGACGCCAACGCCGCGTACGCCGTCCAGCGCACCTCGACCGACGCCCATCCCCTGTGCGTCGTCTGCGACATGGACGTCGACCCGGCGAGCGCTCCGAGGTCCGTCCACGGAGGGAAGACGTACCTGTTCTGCAGCGCGGATCACAAGGCGCTCTTCGACCGGGACCCGGCGCGCTGGCTCGGCGAAGGAAATTGACGTGGGCCGCGGACGGGACGTTCTCGCGCTCGGCGCCCGCGTGCTCCTCTCCGTCCTCTTCTTCACGAGCTCGATCGCGAAGATCGGAAGCTGGCAGGGAAACGTCGAATACGTCCGCGCCCATCATCTCCCTCTCCCCTCGATCGCCCTCGCCGCCGCTCTGGCGGTCGAGCTCGTCACCTGGATTTCGCTGGTGACGGGATTCCGCGCCCGAGCGGCCGCGGCGGCCGCGTTCCTCTACCTGATCCCGGTGACCCTGGTTTTCCATTCCTTCCTGTCCACGTCGTTCCAGAAGAACCTCGGAATGATGGGAGGTCTCCTCATGGTCGCGGCCTTCGGACCGGGAGCGTTCTCGCTCGGGCGGCGGAGTCGTCCCGCCGCCGGTTGACGCGCGAAACGTTTCGGACCGGCACGCCCTCGACGGCGGCCCGGCGTTCGCGCGGCCGCTCAGGCGCGCGCGAATCCGTTCTCGTCCGCACTCCGCCCGTAGACGATCGGAAGCGGAACGTCGAGCATCCGGAGGTACACCGTCAGCTGTCCGCGGTGGTGGTACCAGTGGTTGAGCATCATGGAGCGGATCATCCCGATGCGCGGGATGGCGAAGATCTCGCGATTCCCCGCCGTCAGCCGCCAGGTCGTCCGAGCCGCACTTTCGTCGAGGCCGGCGAGGAACGCCTTCGCGTCGGCGAGGCCGGCCTCGAGGGTCGGAAGGATCTCCGACGCGCTCGCGGGCGACGGCGCTTCGCCCGCTCCCGAGACGTCCTGCCCGTCCTTGCGGGCCATCTGCGCCATCTGGCCGGGGATCCGGGCGACGTGGAACGCCAGCTGTCCGAGAGACATCGACTTCGGATGGGGCTTCCACGAGAGCTTGTCGGCGGGAACGCGCTCGAGGAGACGGCGGGTCGCGGCCGATTCGGCGTCGAGCTCGGCGGCGAAGGCGGGAGCGGGATTCGACATCGGATCCTCCGGGTCACGTCGCTTGCGAAATGCAAGTGACAGGAGTCACTCTAGCGACGTCGCTTGCAGTATGCAAGTGAGCGCGCGAGAATGCGGCTGGTGAAGAAAAAGAAGGCGGCAGGGTGCCCGGCGGGAATGCGGTCGCCCTGCCCGATCGCCAACACCCTCGATCTCCTCGGCGACCGGTGGACGCTCCTCGTCGTGCGGGATCTCATGATGTTCGAGAAGCATCGGTTCGGAGAATTCGCTTCGTCTCCCGAGGGGATTCCGACGAACATCCTCGCCGACCGGCTGCGCCGGCTCGAGGAGGCGGGGATCGTCCGGAAAGCCGCCTACCAGAAGCGGCCGCCGCGATACGAGTACCGTCTGACCGCCCGCGGGCGCGACCTCTTCCCGATGATGCGCGAGATCATCCTCTGGGCGAAGCGCCATCTTCCCGCCGTCGGCACGGCGCCGCCGGGAACGCTCGATCGCATCGAGCGGAGGCTCGCGCACGAATCCGGGGCCTGACGGGCCTATCCGATCGCGATTTTCCCCGCGTTCCGGTCGAGCCACTGCGCGAAGCTCTGGAGCTCCGGATCGAGCGCCCGCGAGAGCGCGACGTCGCGGCTCCGGCAGAACTCGTCGTTGAAGATCGCCTGGAACTGAAACATGTTCCCCATGTCGTCCGCGCCGGGGAAGCCGAGGGCCCGGTACTGGTCGAACGGCATGTCGAAGAAGTTCACCGTCTGTCCGAGCGCGCGGGAGAACGCCGCCGCCATCTCGGCGCCCGAAAGGATTTCTCCGGCGATTCCGACGCGGCGGCCGATCATCTCGCTCCCGCGGCGGAAGATGCCCAGGGCGCACCGTCCGATGTCCTCCGCGGCGATGCCGGGGAGCTTTCCGCCGCCGAGCGGAAGCGCGAGGACGACGCTCCCGTCCGGCATGCGTCGCGGGCCCGCCCCGAAATAGATGAAGTTGTCCCAGTAGAAAGCCGCGAGGAGGAACGTCGTCGGAACGCCGGAGAAGAACCGGTCCGCTTCCCCCTTCGCGTCGAAGTGCGGGACCTTGTACTTCTCCCTGAGCGTCGGGACCCGCGGGTCGGAGAGGGGCACGCGGAGCCGGGTGTCCTCGAGCGTCGACCAGATCACGTGGGCGACGCCGGCCGATTTCGCGGCGCGCGCGATCGCCCCGGCCTGCGCGAGCTCTTTTTCGGGCGAGAGGTGTTCCCAGAAGTTCGTCACGCCGTAGACTCCGTGCGCGCCGGCGAACGCCCGCTCGAGGCTCTTCGGATCGTCCAGGTCCGCCGCGACGACCTCGAGGCCGAGGGCGGCGAGCGCCTTGCCTTTCTCGGAGTCGGGCTTCCGCGTGATCGCCCGACCGGCGAACGTCCCCGAGTGGTCCGCCGCGATCGCGCGCGCCAGACCCCCGCCCTGCGCTCCCGTTGCGCCGATGACTGCGATGATCTTCTTTTCCGGCATCGAGTCCTCCTTATGCGATTCCGAGGCGTTTCCCGAAGACTTCCGTCGCCGTACGGCCGAAACGGAAGCCGGTTCCCCTTCCTTCGAATCCGGCCTGGACGGAATCGGCCCTTTCGTCCGGGAAGAGCCGCGCCGCGTCTCCGGGCGAGCCGAAGCGGGGAAGATCAACCGTATTACGGGGACCGGGGGCGCTCAAGCCCTTCCGAGCGAAAACGCGCGGAACGGCCGCGGTAAGATACGCGTCTCGTGGCGCTCTCCGGCTTCCATCCCGCGGTCCGATCGTGGTTCGAGGAAAGCTTCGGAGAGCCCACTCCGCCGCAGAGGGACGGCTGGCCGGCGATCCGCGCCGGCCGCAACACGCTGATCGCCGCCCCCACCGGATCGGGAAAGACGCTCGCCGCGTTCCTTTCGGCGATCGACGCGCTCGCCCGGCTGCCGGCTCTCCCGGACGAGGCGCGCATCGTCTACGTGTCGCCCCTGCGCGCGCTCTCCAACGACGTGAAGAAGAATCTCGAGGGGCCGCTCGCCGAGATCCGCGCCCGGGACGGCTCGATCCCGGAGATCCGGGTGCTCGTCCGCACGGGAGACACGTCGTCCGGGGCGCGCGCGGCGATCGCGCGCCGGCCTCCGCACATCCTCGTGACGACCCCCGAGTCGCTCTACCTGATGCTGACGAGCGCCGGAGGGCGCGCCACGCTCCGCGGGGTCCGGACCGTCATCGTCGACGAGATCCACGCGCTCGCCCGCGACAAGCGGGGGAGCCATCTCGCGCTCTCGCTCGAGCGGCTCGAACGGCTGGCGGGCCGCCCGCTCCAGCGCATCGGCCTCTCCGCGACCCAGAAGCCGCTGGAGGAGGTCGCGCGCTTCCTGGCCGGCGACGGGCGGGAATGCACCCTCGTCGACGCGGGAACCTTCCGCGAGCTCGACCTCGCCGTCGAGGTGCCGCCCTCTCCGCTTTCGACGGTCTGCTCGCACGAGCAGTGGGAGGAGATCTACGCGCGCGTGGCGGAGCTCGTCGCGGCCCACCGCACGACTCTCGTCTTCGTGAACACGCGGAAGATGGCGGAGCGGATCGCCGGGGAGCTCACGAAACGGCTCGGCGCCGACGCCGTCACGAGCCACCACGGAAGCCTCTCCCGCGAGCGCCGGCTCGACGCGGAAGAACGGTTGAAGCACGGCAGGCTCCGCGCCCTCGTCGCGACGGCCTCCCTCGAGCTCGGGATCGACGTCGGCGACGTCGACCTCGCGATCCAGGTCGGGGCGACGCGCTCGATCGCGACGTTCCTGCAGCGCGTCGGGCGTTCCGGCCACGCCCTCCGGAAGATCCCGAAGGGACGGCTGTTCCCGCTGACCGTCGACGAGGCCGTCGAAGGCGCGGCGCTGTTGCGGGCGATCCGGGAGGGGAGGCTCGATCGCACGCCCGTGCCCCCCGCTCCGCTCGACATCCTCGCCCAGCAGATCGTCTCGTCGTGCGTCGCCGAAGACTGGGACGAGAGCGCGCTCTTCGCGCTCCTGCGCCGCGCGTGGCCGTACCGGAACCTCTCGAGGGAGGACTTCGATCGCGTCGTCGCGCTGCACGCGCAGGGAAGACGGGCCCTCCTCCACCGGGACGGCGTCGGCGGCCGCCTTCTCGCCCCGCGCCGCGCGAGGCTCGCGGCGGTCCTGTCCGGCGGGGCGATTCCCGACACCGCCGATTACCAGGTGCGTCTCGAGCCGGACGGGCTCCTCGTCGGAACGGTCAACGAGGACTGGGCGGTCGAATCCAACGGCGGTGACATCTTCCAGCTCGGGAACGCCTCCTGGCGGGTGCTGCGGGTCGAGCCGGGCGTCGTGCGGGTCGCCGACGCGAAGGGGCAGCCGCCGTCGATCCCGTTCTGGCTCGGCGAAGCGCCGGGCCGCACGCGGGAGCTCGCCGCCGAGATCGGCGCCGTGCGGGAGGCGGCCGCCTCCGCCGGCGACGACGGAGCCCTGCGTCTCCTCGCCGAATGCGGAACGGGCCTCGGCGAGGCCGCCGCCGGGCAGATCGCCGAATACGTGGAAGCGGGGCGACGGGCGCTCGGCGCGGTCCCGACGCCCGAACGCGTCGTCCTCGAGCGCTTCTTCGACGAGAGCGGCGGGATGCAGCTCGTGGTCCACGCGCCGTTCGGGTCGCGGATCAACCGCGCCTGGGGACTCGCGCTGCGGAAACGTTTCTGCGTCGGCTTCGGCTTCGAGCTGCAGGCGGCGGCCAACGAAGAGGCGATCGTCCTTTCGCTCGGTCCGCAGCACAGCTTTCCGCTCGCCGGCGTCTTCGACTACCTCCATCCGGCGACCGCGCGCGGCGTCCTCGTGCAGGCGCTTCTCGCCTCGCCGCTGTTCGAGACCCGCTGGAGGTGGAACGCGCAGCGCGCGCTCCTCCTCGAGCGCTCCCGAGGCGGAAAGAAGGTTCCGGCGCCGCTCCTGCGGATGCGCGCCAACGACCTGCTCGCGGCCGCCTTCCCGCAGGTCCTCGCCTGCAACGAGACCCGGCCGCCCGGCGACATCCCCGTCCCGATGGACCACCCGATCGTCGCGCAGACGATCGAGGACTGCCTGACCGAGGCGATGGACGTGGAGGGATTCCTCGAGGTCCTGCGCGGCCTCCGCGACGGCTCGATCGAGCGGGTCGCCGTCGATGCCGCCGAGCCTTCGCCGTTCGCCCGCGGGATCCTCGCGGCCCAGCCGTACGCTTTTCTCGACGACGCGCCGCTCGAGGAGCGGCGCACGCAGGCGGTGATCTCGCGCCGCTTCGCCGACGTCCGGACGATCGACGAGCTCGGCGACCTCGACCCCGACGCGATCGCGCGCGTCCGGGAGGAGGCGTGGCCGCGTCCCGCCGACGCGGAGGAGGCGCACGAGGCGCTCCTCTGGATCGGCTGGATCACCGACGCCGAGGCGGCGGGGTGGGAAGAGTGGCTGGCGGAGCTCCGCTCGGCCGGCCGCGCGGTTCGGGAGGACGGCCGCTGGTTCGCGGCGGAATCGACGCGCGATCCGAAAGCGATGCTGCGGGGACGCCTGGAGGCCCTCGGGCCCGTCGAGAGCGACGATCCGCTCCTCCCGGAGCTCGAAGCGGAGGGCGTCGTGCTCCGGACGCGCATCGCCGGGCGCCCGGCGTGGTGCGACCGGCGGTTGCTCGCCCGGATCCATCGCTCCACGGTCGACCGGCTCCGCCGCGAGATCGAGCCCGTGTCGGCAGCCGACTTCCTCCGGTTCCTCGGATGCTGGCAGCATGCCGATCCCGCGCACCGCCTCGACGGGCCGCGCGGAGTCGCCGAAGCCGTCGCGCAGCTCTCCGGGTTCGAGCTCGCCGCGGCCGCGTGGGAAGCCGCCGTTCTCCCCGTGCGCGTCCGCGGTTACCGGCGGGAGTGGCTGGATCAGCTGACGCTCTCCGGAGAAGCGGCGTGGGCGAGGCTCTGGGGAACGGGGACGGGACCGATCCGATCGATGCCGGTGGCGCTCGTGCTGCGGGAAGATCTCGACCGCTGGCTGTCTCTCCCGGCGCCCGCCGCCGAAGGGGCGACGTCGGAGGAAGCGCGGGCGGTTCTCGATGCGCTCGTCCGGCGCGGCGCGTCGTTCTTCCCCGATCTCCTGCGGGAGACGGGGCTTTCCGCGCCCGCCGCCGAAGACGCCCTGTCCGAGCTCGTCGGGCGGGGGCGGGCGACCGCGGATTCGTTCCATGCGCTCCGCGCGCTCATCGTCCCCGGCTGGCGAAGGCGCACCTCGCTCGCCGCCGCGGGGCGGTGGAGCGCGATCGAGCGACGCCCCGCGGAGATCGATGCCGACGCGGCGGAGTTCGTGGCGATGCGCCTCCTGAAGCGGACGGGGGTCGTCTTCCGCCGCACGCTCGCGCGCGAGAAGCAGCCCGTTCCCTGGCGCGAGATCGCCCGCGCCTGCCGCCGGCTCGAGATGCGCGGGATCGTTCGCGGCGGCCGCTTCGTCGCCGGGTTCGACGGCGAGCAGTACGCCCTTCCCGACGCGATCCCGCTGCTCCGGGAGGTCCGGCGGAGGGGGAGCGACGGCGAGCCCGTCACCGTCTCGAGCTCCGACCCGCTGAATTTCCGCGGCATCCTGACCCCCGACGCGCGCGTCGCGTCGACGGCCGCCGGCCGCGTCCGCGTCGCCTGAGCTCCTCGCGGGGCCGCCGCCGGGAGCGTCGAAAAAAAGAGCCGGCGCCGCGGGGCGGCGCCGGCTTCGAGGAAAGAGACGGGACCCGAGCTCAGTCGTGACGCGTGAACTGCGTGCTCGTGTCCTGGGAACCGCGGTTGTCCACCGTCGAGCCGAAGAAGATCGCGTTCCCGTGCGTGACGGTGATCCCGATCGACCCGTTGGGCGGAAGACTCGAGACTCCGAGGAATCCGGTCGCCTTCGTCTGGGCGAAGAAGCTGGGCAGGTACTGCTGCGAGACGGTGTTCAGGAGCGCCCCCGATTCGTCCCAGATGGTGAACGTCACCGACGCGCCCTCTCCGAGCGTGCGGACGCCGAGGTTGAACCGGAAGTTCGTCGGGTCCGCCGGCAGGACGATGACGGCCGTGTCGCCCGCGGAGAGAAAGTCCCGGGCGCGGAAGACCGGCTCGGTGAATCCCGCCGTTCCGTTCGCGCCGTCGTCGTTGAAGATCCGGACGGTCGCCACCGGCGCCGGCCCGGACGTCGGAACCACGTCGGCGCTGCCCAGCCCGGTGAGTCCCATCGCGGTGAGCACGTCGTCGAAGTTGACGGTCTGCCACGAGCCGAGCGTGTAGGGAATGGTCGGGTCGCCGGAACCGGCCGACGCGTTCCCCGCGTGGTAGACGATCTCCCCGGCGATCGTCGACGTGCCGGGGTTCGTGAGCTGGACCTGCGTCTTGAAATGGCTCCCGAGCGCGCCCGCGAGCGAGCCGACGGCCGGAATCACGATCGACTCGCCGGCCGGGCTGTCGGGGGAGACGGAGATCGAATACGCCTGCGTGCCGGTGCAGTGCGAGGCATCGGTCGCCGTCACGGTGAACGAAAAGGCGCCCGTCGCCGTCGGCGTGCCGTGGAGCTCGCCCGAGTCGTCGAGCTGGATGCCCGGGGGAAGCGATCCCGACGCGAGCGTGAACGTGTAGGGGCTCGCGCCGCCGCTCGCGCCGAGCGGCGTCTCGTAGGCCGAACCCTGGACGCCCGCGGGAACGCTCGACGGAGAGAGGGTGATCGTGCCGCAGCTGGGCACGGTCGACTGGACGACGATCGTGCCGGTCATCCCCATCGTCCCGTGGTTCAGGCAGAAATACGCGAAGGAACCCGCCGTGGAAAAGGTGTGCGAGAAATCGAACCCCGAGGATTGAATGCCCGAATCCCACTGGCCGTTGGGCGTGCAGCTCGGCGAGCCGTAGGCGCCCCCGCCCCCCGAACACGTCCCGGACGTGGTCGAGTGGTTGCTGTTCGACCAGTGCCAGTGGACGACGTCTCCTTCGTGGATCGTCGTCGTCGGGCTGCCGCTGGTCGTGTCGGTGAAGGTGTCGTTCGATACGTTGACGTTCGCGGTCGCGCCCCAGCCGGTCATCGCGGCCGCCAGGACCCCCGCTCCGAGGAGAAAGCTGATTTTCTTGTTCATCGTTTTCGCTCCCTTTGTTCCGCTGCGACGGTATCTCTCGGCGAGGGGGGTGCGGCCGTTCTTAATCCCGCCATGAGTTTGGCGGGAGAAGGGCCGAGAACCTCGAAGCCGGGGACACGTATGATCCGTTCGACCGAAAGGAGCTCGACCATGATCCTCCGGCATTTGCGCCCCGGCGCCGCCGCGCTGGCCGGCGTCCTTCTCGCTTCGGCCGTCTCCGCCCAGCCGGCCGCGCCCGAGGCGACCCCTCCCGCGGTCGCTGCCGGAAAGGAAACGCCTCCTCCCCCGATACCTCCCGCGCCGAAACCGGCGATCACCCATCATCGGATCACGCTCGGCGGCCGGGCGATTCCGTACACGGCGACCGCCGCGACCATCGATCTGAAGGACGCGAAGGGGGAGACGATCGCGCGGATGTTCTCGGTCGCCTACACCGGCGAGGGGCCGGACGCCAAAGCGCGGCCGGTGACGTTCGCCTTCAACGGCGGACCGGGCTCGTCGAGCCTATGGCTGCACATGGGCTCGTTCGGGCCGGTCCGCGTCGAGACGGCCGAAGCGGAGCCGACGGCTCCTCCTCCCTACCGGATCGTCGAGAACACGCGGAGCCTCCTCGACCGGACGGATCTCGTCTTCATCGACGCGGTCGGGACCGGCTTTTCGCGGATCGTCGGAAAAGGGGAGCCGAAGAACTTCTACGGCACCGACGCGGACGTGGAGGCCTTCGCGCAGTTCATCGAGCGCTGGGTCGGCGCCAACGGCCGCTGGAATTCTCCCCGGTATCTTCTCGGGGAGTCGTACGGAACGACGCGCGGCGCGGCGCTCCTCGCCGATCTCGAGCGCAAAGGAATGGCGTTCAACGGCGCGATCTTCGTCTCGTCGTATCTGAACGCCTGGGACGACTTCACGGGCCCGCCTTTCGCGAGCGATCTTCCGTACGAGCTCTATCTCCCGACGATGGCGGCGACGGCGTGGTACCACAAGAAGGTCGAGGGGGCGCCCGCCGACCTCGCGCCGTTCCTCGACGAGGTCCGGGCGTTCGCGCTCGGCGAGTACGCGCAGGCGCTCGCGAAGGGGAGCCGCCTCGCCGAGCCGGAGCGCGCCGCCGTCGTCGCGAAGCTCCACCGGTTCACCGGCCTTTCCGAGGCGTTCCTCCGGAACGCGAACCTCCGGATCGATCCGAGCCGGTTCGAGAAGGAGCTCCTCCGCGGCGAGCGCCGGACGGTCGG
>DASTIQ010000039.1 GCA_035717485.1 Thermoanaerobaculia bacterium
GAGGAGCAGCCGCTTTTCGCGCAGGAGCCCGGTCCGCTCCTTGTACCGCTCCGCCTTCGATGCCTGCCGCTTCAGCGACGCGCACGCTCGGTCGACTTCCGACACGATGTCGGACAGCCGCGTGAGGTTCGCCCGCGTCTCCTCGAGTTTCAGCTCGGCGGCGCGTTTGCGCGCTTTGTATTTCGTGATCCCCGCCGCTTCTTCGATGAGCTTCCGCCGATCCTGCGGCTTCGACGAGAGCACCTGGTCGATCTTGCCCTGTTCGATGATCGAGTAGGCGCGCACGCCGAGCCCGGTGCCGAAGATCACGTCCTGCACGTCCTTCAGCCGCACGCGCTTGCCGTTCAGGAAGTACTCCCCCTCGCCGTCGCGATACACGCGGCGGCCGATCGCGACGCGGCCGTCCGTTTCCGGAAAGTCGCCGTTGCGCGATTTGAGCGTGAGCGTCACCTCGGCCATTCCGAGGGGCCGGCGTTTCCCCGATCCGTTGAAGATCACGTCGTCCATCTTTTCGCCGCGCAGGACCCGCGCGCTCTGCTCTCCGAGCGCCCAGGCGACCGCGTCGCAGATGTTCGATTTTCCGCAGCCGTTGGGGCCGATGACCGCCGTGATCGCCCCCGGAAAGGTCAATTGGGAGGTCTCATGGAAAGACTTGAAGCCCGAGATCTCCAAACGTTCTAAATGGAACATGGGGCGAGGGTAACAGACGTTTCCGGGAAAATCCACTACATCTTGTGGGGGGCGGGACGCGGCGCACAATTCCCAGTGCTCCGACGGGGTCCGGATCGGTCGCGGAATTGCGTTTTCGGGGAGTGTGTTCTATCTTTGTGTTCTTAAAGGCAAAGCTGCTTCCGGAGTCCCGGCCAGTGGACTTGCACGTTACCCGCGAAGTTCCCAAGGGAAGGATTCGACAATGTTGAGCCTGGAAGTACGAAAGAAGACCGGCGAGGCGGAGGTTCGACGCGTCACCGGCCCGCTCGTGACGATCGGCGCGTCGTCGGGGAACCAGGTCGTCGTCCGGGCGAGGGGCGTTTCGGGGCGGCATGCCCGGATTGTCGAAAAAGACGGCGGTTACTTTTTGGACGTTTTTCGCGGGGTCGAACCGGTCTTCGTGAACGGGAAGGAAACACTGGGCGGTCCGCTCGGGATCGGCGATCGGATCACGATCGGCGAAGCTTCGGTCACGCTTCTGAACGGTCGCCCCGCGGGTCGCATCACGCCGGTGGCGGAGACCGAAACCGCCGCCGAGGTCGAGGAGGTTCCCCCGGCCGGCCGCCAGACCGCGGCCGTCCCGACCGTCGCGCCCTCCGGTTTCTCCGAAGCGGAATACCGCGGGCTCCGGCTCGACGTGTTCCGCCGGCTCAAGCGAGAACCGGAAATCGAGCGCGCGGCGCGGGAGATCGCGAAGTTCCTCTCGGAGGAGCTCGGGCCCGAGGAGTGGGCGGTCGGCATGCTCGAACCGGACGGCACCTTCCGTCGGCTCGCCTCGACTTTCCACGAGCCTTTCGAGTTCCCGGCGCGCACGGCCGACGATCTCCGGCGCGCGATGGGGCCGGTGCGGATCGACGAGGAGCGGGGTCCTCTCGCGCTCTTCGCCTCTCCCGGCAAGAGCGGCGAGCGGAAGGTCGTCTTCGCGGCGCGCGAGACCCTCCGTCTTCCCCCGCGCGCCGCGGGGTTGGTCGAAGAGGTCGCCCAGCTCGCCGATCTCGCCTGGTCGTCGGTGAACGCACCGGCGGGCGAACCCGCGACGGCGCCGCCGGCCGCCTCGATCGAACCGCCCCGCGAAGTGGAAATCGTCGCGGCGTCCGACGTGATGCGGCGGCTGATGCTCGACCTGCCGCGGATCGCGCGCTCGAACGCGCCCGTGTTGATCTCGGGCGAGGTGGGAACGGGCAAGGACCTGATCGCGGCGGCGATCCATCGGCAGAGCGACGCGGCGGCGGGGCCGTACGTCGTCGTCGACTGTTCCTCGATGAACCGGCTCGAGGACGAGATCTTCGGCCGCGCGGGCACCCGCGGAGATCGCCGGCACGGCGGCCGGCTGGAGGACGCGCTCGGCGGGACGCTGGTTCTCAACGAAGTGGGGTATCTGCCCTCCGCGGCTCAGTCGCGGCTCCTCGACACGATGGCCGCCATGGCGGGGGAGGAAGGGGTCCGCGGCCGCATCCGCTGGATGGCGACGAGCTCGACGAACCTCCTTCCGGCGGTCGAGAGCGGCGGATTCCGGCGCGACCTCTACTTCCGTCTCGCCGTGCTCACCGTCCGGCTCCCTTCGCTCGCCGAGCGGCGCGAGGACATCCCGGCCCTCTTCGAGCATTTCGCGCGGCGGCATGCGCCTTCGGGACTCGGCCCGATCGAGCCCGACGCTCTGAACGCGCTGCTGACCTATCGCTATCCCGGCAACGCCCGCGAGCTCGAGAACGAGGTCGTCCGCCTCGCCGCGGTCTGTGGCCCGGACGACCCGATCGGGCTCGAGCGCCTCGACCCGAAATTCCGCGAGGCCGAAGCCGGGCTCGTCCTCCACGAGGTGGACGACCTGAAGAAGATCGTCGAGTCGGTCGAGCGCCAGGTGATCGATCGCGTGATGCGGAAGGTCGAGGGGAACCAGAGCAAGGGCGCCGAGCTCCTGAACATCTCTCGGGGGTCGCTGATCGCGAAGATGGCGGAGTTCGCGATCCGGGATTATCGGTACCTGCGCCGCGAGCGCAAGCGCAGCGCCACCGCGTAGGATCGAGATGCGCCGTCGTCGGCGCCTCGCCGCGCGCCGGTGACGTCCACGAGGAACGATCGCCCGCCGGCGGGTGTCCGTGCCGGGAAGGCAAACGCTCTATGATCCTCCCGTGACCGCCGAAGCCGGCTCCGCCCGACGGCTCCTCGCCGTCGCCCTCGTTTCGGGCGGATTGTTCCTCCTCGTTCTCGGGCTCTTCGCGCTGCTCATCTTCCGTTCGCTCTCTTCGAGGCTGACGGAAACCGTTCTCGCCGAATCGCGCGCCGACGCGGAATCGATCGCCCGGAAGCTCGCGGCCGGGAGCCCGCCGCCGCTCCGCGTCTCGGAGACGACGAAGGCGACGGAGCTCTACCTCCACTCGGTGCTCCAGGAGAAGAGGACGGTCGAATACATCACGGTGACCGATCGCGAGGGGCGCCGGCTCTTCGAGGGACGAGCGGAAGGGCGGCGGACGTTCTTCGACGAGCCGCCGACTCCCGCCCTCGACCTGCCGGACGGAACGGGCCGGCGTTCGACGCAGACGTCGTCGGACTACGACATCGCGGTTCCCATCGAGAACATCGGATTCCTCCACGTCGGCGTGTCCAAGGATGCCGTCGCCCGCCGGCTCGAGGCGCTGCGCGCCGATCTCGCCCGCAAGACGGGGCTCGCCGCGCTCGTCGCCCTCGCGGCGCTCGCGGCGACCGACGTGTTCGTCTGGCGGCTGCTCGAGCGGAACCGCCGGCTCGAGGAGGCGAGGCTCGAGGATCGGCGCCTGTCGGAGCTCGGCACGGTCGCCGCGGGGCTCGCGCACGAGATCCGGAACCCGCTCCACGCGCTCGGCCTGACGCTCCAGAACCTCGAGGAGCGGTTTCCGGCGGAAGAACCCCGGTTCGCCGGCGCCCGCTCCGAGGTCCGCCGGCTGGACCGCCTCGTCTCCGATTTCCTGCTCTATGCCCGCCCGACGCCGCTTCGCGTCGAAGAGCAGTTCCTTCCGGCGTTCCTGCGGGAAGCCTGCGCGCTCGCCGCCGTCGAAGCGCGGCAGAAGGGAATCGCCGTCGACGTCGGAGCCGTCCCGGAGACGGCGGTCCGGTGGGACCCCGCCAAGATGCGCCAGGTCGTCTGGAACCTCGTCCGGAACGGCGTCGAAGCGAGCGCCGCGGTTCCCCCCGAGCGCCGCCGGATCGTCCTCGAAGCGGAATCCGGCGGCGGGGAAACGATCCTCCTGCGGGTCCGCGACGCGGGCGAAGGGATTCCGCCGGCGCTCCTCGCCGAGCTCCCGGCGCTCTTCCGCACGACCCGGAAGGGGGGCACCGGTCTGGGCCTGATGGTCGCGAGCCGGATCGTGAAGGAGCACGGCGGAACGCTGGTCCTCCGCTCGCGCGAAGGGGAGGGGACGGCGGTCGAGCTCACGCTTCCGCGCGAAGCGCCGGTCCCGGCCTGAGATCCCGGCGGATCAGAGCGCCGTCTTCGTCTCGTCGTCCTGATCGGCGAGGATCGCGTCGGCGAGCCGGCGGAATCGCTCCGGGAGCTTGACCAGGAGCTCGCCGTCGAGGCGGGTGACGACCTGTTCGGTCGTGGCGGACGTCAGCCTCCCGCCTCCCGCCTGCCGGATCTCGTAGTCGAAGACGAACCGCGCGGTGTCCGGAGGCCGGAGCCGACCCGCGATCTCGAGCACGGCGCCGAAGCGCGCCGGTGCGTGATAGGCGATCTCCATCCGTGTGATCGGAATCAGGTACCCGGCGTCGCGCGCGGTCAGCACGCTCCACTCGTAGCGCGCGCAGACGGCGTTGCGGAGCTCCTCGAGGTACACCGCGTAACGGCCGTGCCAGACGACGCCGTACAGGTCGCATTCGGAGAACCGCACGGGAAGACGCAGCCGGAATCCGCGCAGGGGAGGAGAGCCGCGGCGGACGCTCACGGGCGCGACAGGACGACCGAAAGGAAGTTTCCGCCCGCCCCGAAGGAGTCGACGAGCGCCGTCGAGGCGCGTCCTTCGGCGATCTCGTGGGCGGCCGCGACGAGCTGGGCCCCGCCCGCCGCCGCCATCTCTCCGATCGCCTTTTTCACTTCGATCCGGCGCTTGCCCGGTCCGAGCAGGCGCTCGAGCGCCCGTTCCTCCATCGCGTCGAGCTCCCGGCGGCCGTTCATCGACGGGAGGACCAGATCGACGGCGCCCGCGTCCGCGCCGGCGCGGTCGAGCGCCCCCCGGATCGCCGTCGCGGCCGCGTTCTCGTCGTCCGCGTAGGCGTACGGCGGGCAGGGCGACCCGGCGAACGCGTAGCCGGCGAAGCGCGCGAGCGGTCGCGCCCCCCGGGCGCGGGCGACCTCCTCGCGCTCCAGGAACAGGACGAAGCACCCTTCGCCCTGGACGATGCCCGAGGCGAGCCGCCGCCCGCGGAGCGCCCGCATCTGGTCCATGGCCGAGGAGTAGAACACGTTCCACTCGTCGACGCCCCCCGCGATCATCGCGTCGGCGCGGCCGTCCTCGAGGCATCCGGCGGCGTAGATCGCGGCGTTCAGCGCCGAAGGATCCTTCTGCGTGATGGTGACGTTGGGTCCCAGAAACTTCAGCTCGAGCGACACCTGCGACGCCGGCGCGTTGGCGATGGTGTTCGGGAAATGGAACGGAGGGGCCGCTTCGGGTGATTCCGTGAGCAGCACGCGGATGAACTCCGTGAGCGCGCCGGATCCCGCGGACCCGGTCCCGAGCGCGATTCCGACCCGCTCGGGCCGCTCCCCGATCGGAAAACCGCTCGCGCGCGCCGCTTCGAGGCTCGCGACGACGGCGTACTGGGAGCCGAGGTCGAGCCGGCGCGCCTTCATCGCCGGGATCTCCGGTTGAGGGGACCAGCCGTCGATGCGCGCGACCCAGCCGGCCTGACCGTCTCCCCGCTCTTCCGGGGTCATCGGCCGGACGGCCGATTCGCCGCTCCTCAACCGCCGGAGGAATTCGTCGGTGCCGCGGCCGAGGCTCGACACCGCGCCCGTGCCGGTGACGACGGCGGTCAAGCGGCCCGACCGGACTCGAAGGAGGAGAACGCCACGACCGCGCTGTTTCCGCCGAAGGCGAAGGAGCTCGAAAGGACGGCGCGAATGCGCACGGGGCGGGCGCCTTCGGTGACGTAGTCGAGGTCGCAAGCGGGATCGGGCTCCTCGAGATGGATCGTCGGTGGCGCGACCTGGTCGCGCAGCGCGAGGACGGAGATCACCCCTTCGATCCCGCCCGCCGCGCAGAGCGCGTGCCCGATCATCGATTTGGTCGAGGAAACGGGAATGGCCCGCGCGCGTTCGCCGAGCGCCGCCTTCATCGCGTTGGTCTCGGCCGAGTCGTTGGCGGGAGTCGCGGTGCCGTGGGCGTTGACGTAATCGACGTCGCCGGCATTCATGTGCGCGGAGGCGAGCGCCGCCGCGATCGTCCGCGCCCCCGCGCGGCCGGACGGCTCGGGCGCCGTCATGTGGTACGCGTCGGAGGTGACGCCGTACCCGCGGAATTCCGCGAGGATCGTCGCGCCGCGGCGCCGGGCGCGTTCCGCCTCCTCGAAGACGAGAATGCCCGCCGCCTCGCCGATCGACAGGCCCTTCCGGTTGCGGTCGAACGGCCGGCACGGGTCGGGGTCGACGGAGCGGAGCGAATTGAAGCCGCCGTACGTCAGGCGCGCGAGCACGTCCGAGCCTCCCGTCAGCACGACGTCGGCGAGCCCCTGGCGGATCGCGTCGAAGGCGAAGCCCATCGACACGGCGGAGGAGGAACACGCGGTCGTGATCGTCGACTTGATTCCGCGGAGGCCGAAGAATTCGGCCAGCCGGTCGGTGATCGCGTCCGGCTGGTGGTTGAGGAAGCCGCTCGGCCGGGCGCGGCGGCCCGTGAGCATGCGTTCGAAGTTCGCCTCCGAATCCATGAGGCCGGAAACGCCCCCGCCGAGGATCACGCCGATGCGGGCCGGGTCCTCGCGACCGAGGTCGATCCCGGACGCCGCGATCGCCTCGCGCGCGGCGACGATCCCGATCCGGTCGGCGCGCGACATGCGGCGCCGCCGCGCGGGGTCGATGAAGCCGTCCTGGATCTCGTCGATCTGCGCCGCGGTCGTGGTCCGGTAGGCGGACGGGTCGAAGAGCGTCAGACGGCGGATGCCGCATTCGCCCGCCAGCAGCCCCCGCCACGTGGCGTCGACCGTGCCGCCGAGCGCAGTCACGGCCCCCAGTCCCGTCACGACGACGCGCCGATCCGACATATGATCGATCATAACCGAGAGATCCGATGACGACGCGCGTCGACTGGCACACCTACTTCATGAACATCGCCCGGCAGGCCGCGACGCGTTCGACGTGTCCCCGCAAGCACGTCGGGGCGGTGATCGTCCGCGACCGGACGATCCTCTCGACCGGGTACAACGGGTCGCTGCCCGGGCTCCCTCACTGCGAGGACGTCGGCTGCATGATGGAGGAGGGGCACTGCGTCGCGACGGTGCACGCGGAGGCGAACGCGGTCCTCCAGGCCGCGAAGAACGGCGTCGCGATCTCCGGAGGCGAGCTCTACACGACGGCGTCGCCGTGCTGGCCCTGTTTCAAGCTCCTCGCGACGGTCGGGATCCGGCGGATCTACTACGCGGAGTTCTACCGGGACCCGCGCTCGCTCGAGATCGCGAAAGACGCGGGCATCGAGCTCGTCTCCCTCGCTCCGGAGCCGTCTCCGGCCTGATGCCCTACTCCGCGAGCTGGCGCTCCAGCGCCGCTCTCCCCGCGGCCGTCGTGCGAAAGAACCGGCATCCCATCCCCGAACGCGGAGCCGCCTCCCAGCGGACCACGATCGCCTCGCCGACGAACATCCGCTCCTCTCCGGCGTCGGCTTCCGGGAGCGGGAACGCGACCGCCAGGCGCGATCCGATCGCCTGGGGGCGCCGGCACTCCACGAAGAAGCCGGTGCGGGAGACGTCGAGCATCCTCCCGGAGTGGGACGAGCCCTCGCGCCAGAACGTGATGGGCCAGTCGACGGTGAGGCGCCGTTCCCCGCGCGCCTGCAGGGCGAGGAAGGCCTGGAGCGTCTCGAGGAGGGTGGGTTCGTCCACCGGCTTCCCGAGGAACTGGTCCGCGCCGCACTTCATCGCGTATTCCCGCCGCCCGTGAGAGGACACGAGTACGACCGGGACGTTTCGCCGCGCCGGGTCCGCCTTGAGGACCCGGCAGATTTCGCCGCCGTTCATCCCCGGCATCTCGATGTCGAGATAGATCAGGTCCGGGTTCGCCTCCCGGGCGAGGCTCAGGGCGGCGATCCCGTCCTCGGCCCGGACGAGCCGGCAGTCCGCGCGCTGGAGGATCACCTCGAAGAGGTCGAGGTGCGCGGGAAGATCGTCGGCGATGAGGATCGTCTTCACGCCGCGGGCTCCGGCGCCGGCGTCGGAACCGCGCGGCGGAGGATGGTCTCGCGGATGCCGGCGTAGTAGCCCACCTTCAGGATCGCCCGCAGGAAGATGAAGACCTGCTGGGCGGCGACGAGGAGCACGACGCCGCCGGTCGTCGTCGCCGCCGAGCTGACGTTGAGACGGGACCAGAGGACGTAGAGGACGGCGGTCGCCGCGGCCCAGAGCGCGAGGGTCGCGAGGATCCGCCCGAACCGGCCGAGCGCGGACCCGACGCCGACGAGATACCGGGTGACCGGCGGGAGATCGGGCCGCTCGACGAGCGCCACCCGGATCGCGTCGGCGGCGACCTTGACGACCGTCACGACGGCGACGAGCGCGGCGAGCCGCACGAGCACGACGGCGCGCAGGGACTGCTCGGTCGCCAGATTCGCCGAGAACCCGGCGAGCGCCCTTCCGGACGCCCAGTAGACCCAGTGGTAGAGAGCGGCGACGAGTCCCGCCGCGCCGAGCGTCACGACGAGGAAGGCGGGGAGTCTCCTCGCCCCCTCGCGGGCGAAGACGGTCAGATCGGCGCCCCGGTTGGCGAGGCTTCCGAAGATCCCCCCCAGGAGGAAGGCGTGGAGGACGACGGCGAGCAGTCCGAGACCGAGGAATCCGGCGCCGATGCCGGCGGCCCCGTCGAACGCGCCGAAGCCCGAGGAGCCCTCCTCGGAGAAGAGCGCGAGGCCCTTCTCGGGAAACGTTCCGAGGAGCTCCGGATGCGTCCTCTGCTCGGTGATCCACCAGCGGGCGTTCGGCGCGGCGATCATCGCTTCGGCGGCCGGCGAATGGTTGAGCTCGGCGTGGAGGAAGTTCGAGATCGGGAGGGCGAGAACCGCCGCGAGCCCCGCCTGCACGAGCCAGATCGCGATCGCGAAGTGGGGGCGCCGCACCGAGATCGCGAGCCCCCGTGCGAACTCGTTCACCAGAGCTCCATGAAGAGATCGAGGAGGTTCTCCGTCCAGAAGAAGGCGCGTGCCGTCCAGAGGTTCGCCGCCGCGGCGTCTCCCCGGACGACCCATCCGTCGTTGTTGCGGTCGCGGTCGAGGAGGATCTTTTCCCGCGGATCCACGAGGGCCTTCACGAGCTTCGGGCCGGAGTCGACGTGGAGGCGCATCCACCGCGCCTCTCCGTCCCAGGTCGTTTCCCAGGACTTCCTGCCCGCGAATTCGAGGCGGATGTCGACCGGAAACGCGATCTCTCCGCGCCGCTCGATCACCACGTCGGTTTCGAACGACCGGGGAGGGTTCTCCCGGGGCGGGATCGCCTCGGCGGAGCGCCCCGCCGTCTCGATCCATCCGGCCGGCGGCTCCGCGGGGCGCGTCGCGGCGCTCGCGACCGCGTAGTCGACCGATCCGGCCGAGAAGAGGGCCCGCCGGAGGATCGGCGGCCATCGTCCCCCCGCGATCCGCCCGACGACGGCGAGGAAGTCCTCCGTCGTCGGGTGCCGGAACCGGTACGCGTCGACGTAGGCCCGCAGGAGCCGGTCCATCGCCGCGCTCCCGATTTCGCGCTCGAGCGTCGAGAGCGCGAGCGCGGTCTTCCCGTAGACGAGCGCGTAGGTCGAATGGTCCTCGAACTTCCAGGAGGCGGTCAGGGGATCCCGGCCGACGGAGACGAAGGTGCGGAGCTGCGTGTCCAGCGGCGGATGGAGAGCGACCGACCGGAGGAGCACCGGGAACCCGAAGACCGAGACGAGCGGGTGCGCGTCCCCGACGGTCTCCGCCATGAAGCGAACCTCGGAATATCGGGCGAACCCTTCGTCGAGCCACGCCTCCTCGAATTCGTTCGAGGCGAGCATTCCGTAGAAGTACTGGTGGGCGAATTCGTGGGCGACCGTCGGTTCCAGCGCCTCGTAGCGTTGCCAGGCGCTCTTCGGGGTGCTCGCGGAGGCGC
Organism: Thermoanaerobaculia bacterium; assembly: GCA_035717485.1. NCBI lineage: Bacteria > Pseudomonadati > Acidobacteriota > Thermoanaerobaculia > Thermoanaerobaculia bacterium. The sequence continues at coordinate 10,006 of DASTIQ010000039.1, forward strand.
CGCACGCGATCAAGGTCGGGTACTCCATGCCCCAGGCCTCCCGCGCGCTGGCCGGCGGATCCACCATCGTCAGGACGCCGTACGGATACGGCCCGTAGAGCTTTCCGAACAGCGCGATCGCGCGGCGGGCGGCGGCGAAATAGCGCGGCTTGAGCGCGGCATGCTCCGGCTGGCAGAGGAGCGTGACCGAGACCTCGGGGAGTCCGGGCTCGCGGACGCGCTCGGTGTCGACGTCGAAGGCGGGGTCGGCGGTCCACGCGAAGTCGTGCACCGAGTCCTGGTGGAAATGCTCGATCACGCGGTCGCCCGGCGCCTCCCGCTCCTCGAGCAGGCCGCCCGTGCCGCCGACTTTCCCCTTGAGAGCCCGCGGAACGTCGATCGAGACGTCGTAGTCGCCGAAGTCGGCGAAGAACTCGGAGTAGGCGTGGTACTGGTGGCAGTTCCAGGAATCCCCCTGGCGGACGCCGATCTTCGGGAACCACTGTCCGGCGAGGGCGAAATCGCCCGCGTAGCCGGACCGGTCGACGACGCGCGGGAGCTGCGAAACGAACTCGATCGAGAACCGCGCCGTTTCCCCGGGCGCCACCGGCGTCGGGAGGTCGACCCGCGCGACGGTCCGGTCGTCGGCGTTCCCGTCGTCGGGAGCGACGAACCGGAAACCGGGAAGGAGGTCTTCCCCCGCCCCCGAGGTCATCCGGGACACCGCGATCGATCCCCACTGGCCGGGAGCGACGCGGACGGGATCGCCGGTTCGGCGGCGTTCGCGCATGTAGCTCGACCGGTTGTTCTCGAACGCGTTCAGATAGAGATGCAGGAAGATCGACGTCGCCGGACGCGCGCCCGTGTTCTTCCAGGCGAGGAGTTCGCTCCCTTCGATCCGTTTACGCGCCGCGTCGTAGCGGCACGCGATCCGGTACGACGCGACGGGGTCGGCGAGCGGCGCGCTTCGCGCCCGCGCCGCGGCGGCGACCGCGGCGGCCGCGACGACCGCCTTCTTCCATCGCATTGGAAAAACTGTAGCACGGGCGGAGCCGGGACCGTGCGGTAGACTTCGGGCCATGGACCTCGCCCGGGCCAGAGCGCGCGCCGAAGAGCTGCGCGCGGAGATCGAGCGACATGACCGGTTGTATTACGGCGAAAGCCGGATCGAGATCAGCGACGCGGAATACGACCGGCAGGTCCGCGAGCTCCGCCGCCTCGAGGAAGAACACCCGGAGCTGGAAACGGGCGAGTCGCCGACGCGGCGGGTCGGCGGGCAGGCCCCCTCCGGCGAAGCGGTCGTGCACGCCTCGCCGATGCTCTCCCTCGACAACGCGTATTCGCTCGACGAGCTCGCGGAATGGGACGCGCGCGCCCGGAAGCTCGCCGCCGGCGAGCCGTTCGGCTACGTCACGGAGCTGAAGATCGACGGCCTCTCGATCGCGCTTCGCTACGAGAAGGGGCGGCTGGCGCGCGGCGCGACGCGGGGAGACGGGCTCCGCGGCGAGGACGTCACGGCGAACGTGCGCGCGATCCGGTCGATCCCCGCGAAGGTCGCGGAAACGCGTCCGCTGGAGGTCCGCGGCGAGGTCTATTTCCCCCGCCCGGCGTTCGACCGGCTGAACCGCGCCCGGGAGGAGGACGGACTGCCGATCTTCGCGAACCCGAGGAACGCCGCGTCGGGCTCGATGCGGCTGCTCGATCCGGCGGAGACGGGCCGGCGGGGTCTCGATGCCTGGATGTACCAGATCGCCGAGCCGGAGGAGGAAGCGTTCCAGGGCGAGGTCCTCGCGCGGCTGTCGGAGCTCGGGTTCCCGGTGAGCCCGCACTTCCGGGAGTGCGGGAGCTTCGAGGAAGTCGCCGCCTTCATCGAGGAATGGCGCGAGAAGCGTCGGAAGCTGGATTTCGAGACCGACGGGGTCGTCGTCAAGGTGGACTCCCGGGCGGTGCAGAGGAAGCTCGGACAGACGGCGAAGTCTCCGCGATGGGCGGTCGCCTTCAAGTATCCGCCCGAAGAGGCGTTCACCGTCGTGCGCGCGATCGGCGTCCAGGTCGGGCGCACGGGCGTGCTCACTCCCGTCGCGCACCTCGATCCGGTGCGGATCGGCGGCACGGTCGTCCAGCGCGCGACCCTCCACAACTACGAGGACCTCTCCCGGAAGGACGTCCGCGTCGGGGACACGGTCGCGGTCGAAAAGGGAGGGGACGTCATCCCGAAGGTCACGCGCGCTCTCCTCGACCGCCGCCCCGAACGTTCGGCGCCGTTCGCCATGCCCGACCGCTGTCCGGTGTGCGGGGAGGCGGTGCTGCGCGAGGAAGGAGAGGTCGCGACGCGCTGCGTCAACGCCTCGTGTCCCGCGCAGGTCCGCGAGGCGGTGCGCCACTTCGCCGGACGCAAGGCGATGGACATCGAAGGCCTCGGCGACAAGCTCGTCGAAAAGCTCTTCGACGAGGAGATGCTGACGGACGCGGCCTCGATCTACGATCTCGACGCCGGGCGCCTCGCGTCCCTCGAGCGGTTCGGCGAGAAGTCGGCCGCGAACCTCATGGCGCAGATCGAGCGGAGCAAGGAGAGCGGCCTCTCGCGGCTCCTCTTCGCGCTCGGCATCCGCCACGTCGGCGAGAAGGCGGCACGCCTGCTCGCCCGCCGGTTCCGGTCGATCGGGGCGCTCGCGGCGGCCGGCGCCGACGCCCTGATGGAGGTCCCCGAGATCGGTCCGAACACCGCGTCCGCCGTCCGGAGCTGGTTCGATCGCCCTTCGAACGCGTCCCTCGTCGCGCGCCTCCTCGCGCACGGCGTCTCGGGCGAGGAAGCCGGTCCGGCGGAGGAGGCCGGGGGGCCGCTCTCCGGCAAGACGGTCGTCCTCACCGGAACGATTCCGGGCGTGGCCCGGGACGCCGCGGCGTCCCGGCTCGAGCGGGCGGGAGCGAAGGTCGCGGGCTCCGTGTCCCGGAAGACCGATTTCGTCGTCGCGGGCGAGGAGGCCGGATCGAAACTCGATCGCGCGCGGTCTCTGGGCGTCCGCGTCCTGACCTGGGACGAGGCCCTTCGCGAGATGGGCGAGTCGTGAGCGCCGCGACCGCCGTCGCGATCATCGACGACGACCCGGGATCGCGCCGCGCGATGGCGGAGACGCTCCATTCGCTCGGCCCGGTCGTCGAGTTCGACGACGCCGCCCGGGCGCTCGAGCACATCGCCGAGCACCCCGAAGTCTCGGTGGCGGTCTGCGACGTCGTGATGCCCGGGATGGACGGGGCGGCGTTCCTCCAGGAGGTGCGCCGGCGCAAGCTCGACGTCGCGGTGATCCTCGTGACCGCGTACTCGTCGATCGCGGAGAGAGTGCTCGCCGAATCGGACGACTATCTCGAGAAGCCGGTCGATCGCGACCGGCTCCGGAAGCGGGTCACGATCTGCCGGGAGCGCAAGCGGCTCGAGAGCGAGGTCGTGCAGCTCCAGGAACGGCTCGACAAGAGATACGGATTCGAGCGGATCATCGGGCACTCCGAGTCGATGGAACGCCTCTTCGACCGGATGCGGACGGTCGCGCCGACGAAGACGACGGTGCTGGTCGTGGGCGAATCGGGCACCGGGAAGGAGCTCGTCGCCAACGCGCTCCACCAGAACTCGCCCCGGCGCGCGCGCCGCTTCGTTCCGATCAACTGCGGCGCGATCCCGCGCGACATCCTCGAGTCGGAGCTCTTCGGCCACGAGAAGGGCGCCTTCACGGGAGCGCTCGCCCGCAAGATCGGAAAGATCGAGCTCGCGCAGGGGGGGACGCTCTTCCTCGACGAGATCTCGGAGCTGTCTCCCGAGCTGCAGGTGAAGCTCCTTCGGGTCCTCGAGGACCATCGCATCATGAGGGTGGGGGGGACGGAGCTCATCGACGTCGATTTCCGTCTCATCGCGGCGACGAACCGGAAGCTCGAGCGCGAAGTGCAGGCGGGCCGGTTCCGCAGCGATCTCTACTTCCGCCTCAAGGTCGTGACGCTCGAGATCCCGGCGCTGCGCGACCGGCCGGAGGACCTGCCGCTCCCCGTGCGGCACTATCTCGACCTGTTCGCCGAGGAGCACGGGCGCGCCAAGCGCGAGCTCTCCCTGGCCGCCCTGAAGGCGCTGCAGCAGGCGCCCTGGCCGGGCAACATCCGCGAGCTCAAGAACGTCCTCGAAAACCTCGTGCTCTTCGGAGATTCTCCGCGCATCGACGTCGCGGATCTGCCCGACGACGTGCTGCGGCCGGCCGCCTCCGCGGCGCCCGGGCGGCCGGACGCGCCGCCGGTCGCGGCCGTGCGCCCCATGGCCGAGATCGAGCGGGACGCGATCTTCGCCGCGCTCCGCCAGACGCACGGACGGCGCGGCGAAGCGGCGCGCCTGCTCGACATCGGGCTCCGCACCCTTCAGAGAAAACTCAAGGAATACCGCGCCGAAGGCGCGGCGCGCGAATTCCCGGACGACGACGAAAAGCGCGAGGAGGCGTAGAAATGGACCTTCCCGCCCGGGTGATCGTGTTCGCTCCGATCATGGAGATCAAGAACAAGCCCGCGACGCTCGTGTCGGTCTCGGAGCACGGCTACTACGAGCTGCACATGGAGTTCTCGGGGCGCCGCCACACCGTTCTCGCGCCGATCCTCCAGACCGGCCTGGTGTTCAACGAGCCGGAGGAGGAGTTCGCCACCGTCGGCGAAATCGAGAGATAGCCGCCCTGGCGCGGATCGACCGCGCGGCGGCAACGGGACCGGCGCGCTACGCCTTCAGCTCCGCCTCCGCCACCCGGCACAGCCGCTCGGCGATCGCCTCGACGCCCGCCCGGTCCGGCCCCTCGACCATGACGCGCAGGAGCGGCTCGGTCCCGGAATAGCGCAGCAGGACCCGGCCGCGCCCGTCGAGCTCCCGCTCCGCCTCCTCGACCGCGCGGGCGAGGACGACGACGTCGTCGAGGGGCACGCGGCGGCCCACCCGCAGATTCCGGAGCACCTGCGGCGCCTTGCGGAGGTCGGCCAGCGCGGAGAGCGGCGTCCCGCCGACGACGAGGGCGGCGACCGAGAGGGCGCCCAGGATTCCGTCCCCGGTCGTCGAGAGCGCGCTCTGGATGATGTGCCCGGACGACTCCCCGCCGAGCGCCGCGCCGCGCTCCTGCATCACGCGGACGACGTGCCGATCGCCGACCGGCGTCCGGACGAGGGCGGCGCCGATCGTGGAGAGGGCCTGCTCGAGGCCGATGTTCGTCATGACCGTTCCGACGACGACCGGCGGGACGAGCTCGCCCCGGCGATGGAGATCGCGCGCGAGGATCCAGAGGACGTCGTCTCCGTCGAGCACGCGCCCGGTCTCGTCGGCGAGGACGAGCCGGTCCGCGTCGCCGTCGAACGCCGCGGCGAGCCGGTACCGCCCCGACGCGGCGAGCGAGGAGAGCGCCTCCGGGTGCATCGCGCCGCATCCCTCGTTGATGTTCGTGCCGTCGGGAGACGCCCCCCGGACCTCGACGGAGGCGCCCGCGTCGCGGAAGATCGCCGGCGCGACCTCGAACGCCGCGCCGTGGGCGCAGTCGAGGAGCACCGGGAGTCCCCCCAGGTCGCCGGCCGCGGCGCCGACGTGCCGCCGGTAGGCCTCCGCCAGCGCGGGATCGACCGCGGGGACGGGCTCGTCCCCGGGGAGCCCGGTTTCCGAGGGGAGCGCCCGCTCGATCGCCGCCTCCTGCGCGTCGGGGAGCTTGCGTCCGTCCGCGGCGAAGATCTTGATGCCGTTGTCGCGCCACGGATTGTGCGACGCGGAGATGGCGACTCCGAAGGCCGCGCCGCGCTCCCGCACGAGGTCGGCCACCGCGGGAGTCGGTACCACGCCGGCGTTTTCGAGCGCGACGCCCTCGGCCGCGAGCCCGCGGGCGATCGCCGCGAGGATCTCCGGGGTCGACCGCCGGGTGTCGCCGCCGACGACGCCGCGGGCCGTCCGTGCTCCGACGAGCCGCCCGAGAACGCGCCCGATCCGATAGACCGTCGCGGCGTCGAGGGGAAATTTCCCGGCCTCCGCGCGGATGCCGTCGGTGCCGAACAGCTTCACGGGCCGGATTTCCAGCGCACGTGCACCGCGACGACTCCCTTCGGCTCGAGGATGCGGATGTTCGGCTCCGCCGCGAGCGTCGCCGAGGCGGTGAAGTCCCCGCTCCGGCCCGCGAGCGAGATGGGGTCGGTCGGAACGGCGTCGGTGCGGGCGACCTCGCTCTCCGGGCCGGCGATGCGCGCGCTCGGAGGGTCGACGCGGGCCGCGAACCTCGACGCGTCGCCGCCGCTGAACCGGGCGGCGATCCGGACCTGCTTCTGCGCGAGCCGCTCGAGCCGCACGCGGACGGTCGGCGGAGAGATCGACACGACCTCGAGATCCTCGGGGGCGTTGATGTCGTCGCCGCCGAGCTTGTAGATGCGTTCGCCTCCGGGCGCGTCCGAGAAATCCATCACCGCCTCCATCTTCGCGGGGTCGGCGATCCGGATCGCGTCGAAGGGGCCGCGCAGGCGGACGTCGACGGTGTCCGGAACCGGCGAGGCGATCACCATGTTCGCCGGGACGTTCACGACCGTCAGGGGAATCACGTAGCCGCGCTCGGAGATGCGCTGGCGGCGCTGCCCGGAGAGGGAGAACCAGAGGAACCCGGCGAGCGCCAGCGCGAGGAGCTTCCAGCCGAGGTTTTCGAACAACCGCCGCTTCACGCGATCGACCCCTCCGGCGCGCCGCCCGAAGCGAGGTGCGACAGGATCTCCCGAAGCGCTTTACCGTCGAGCCCGTCCGTGAGCCGGCCGTCGCGCGCGAGTCCGATCGTGCCCCGCTCCTCGGAGACGACGATCGTCAGGGCGTCGGTCTCCTCCGAGATCCCGATGGCCGCGCGGTGCCGGGTGCCGTACTCCTTCGGAAGGCCGGTCCGCTGGGTCAGCGGGAGGAACGAGGAGGCGGACGCGATCCGGTGATTCGCGACGATCACCGCGCCGTCGTGGAGCGGCGTTCCCGGCACGAAGAGGTTGACGAGGAGCTCGTACGAGACCGCGGCGTCGAGCCGAACGCCGTTTTCGATGTACGTCTTCAGTCCGTCGCGGCGCTCCAGGACGATCAGGGCGCCGATCCGCTTGGCGGCGAGCGACGTCGCCGCGAGGACCACGTCGGTGACGAGGTCCTCCGTCTGCGGCGCATTGAAGAACGCGACGAGGGGATTGCGGCCGAACTGCTGCAGCGCGCGGCGGATGTCGGCGGCGAAGAGCACGATCACCGCGAACGGCAGGTAGAAGAGGACTTCCTTCAGCACGCCCCGGAGCGTCGGGAGCTTCAGCAGGAGCGCGAGCCAGTAGACCGCCAGGATCGCGAGGAGGCCCAGGATCATCTGGACGGCGCGGGTGCCGCGGATCAGAAGGAGGAGGTTGTAGATGATGACGGCCACGACGACGATCTCGATCGCATCGCGCCACGTGAAGTGGAGCCGCGACAGCATTCCGACCCGCGAGGTCACCGTCGGGATCATCGCCCGATTCTAGCCCGCATCGTCGCGATCCTCCGCCGCGGACGCGGCGATCGCCGCCTCCATCGCGGCGTACGCCTCCCGCGACGCGCCGGCCTCGGCGGCCGCGTCGGAGCCCGGACTGCCCGCCCGGAGAGCGGCGAGAAACCGGGCCGTCGCGCCGACGTCGTGGACGCGGAGGACCGACGCGCCGCGTTCGGCGGCCGCGGCCGCGCAGGCGAGCGATCCGGCGAGCCGGAGCCGCGGGGGAGCCTCCCGAGGAACGCCGGAGTACCGCGCCGTGAAGCCCTTGCGCGACGCACCGACGACGACCGGGAAGCCCGGCTCGGAGAACCGCGCGAGGCGCGCGACGAGGAGCAGATTGTGGGCGGCGCTCTTGCCGAATCCGAGACCGGGATCGAGGGCGATCCGCTCGTCCGGGATGCCGGCCGCCCGCGCGCGCGCCGCCGCGTCGGAGAGGTGGACCGCGATCTCCTCGATCGGCGCGGAATAGAAGAGATCGTTCTGCATCGTGCGCGGATCGGTTCCCCGCATGTGCATCAGAACGACGGCGGCGCCGGCGTCGGCCGCGACGGCGGCGGATTCCGGGTCGTGGCGGAGAGCCGTGACGTCGTTGAGGATGGACGCGCCCGCGGAAAGCGCGGCCCGGGCGACCCGCGCTTTCCGCGTGTCGACGGAAACCGGCACCGCCGTCCCTCGCCGGAGCGCCTCGACCACCGGGACCACGCGCCGGATCTCTTCGTCCCCGGAAACCTCCCGGGCAGCCCCGTAGACCGGCGGCCGCGTCGATTCGCCGCCGACGTCGAGGATGGCCGCCCCCTCCTCGGCCAGCCGAAGACCGTGATCGACGGCGGCGTCCGGTGCGAGGAAAAGGCCGCCGTCCGAGAACGAATCGGGCGTCACGTTGACGATGCCCATGAGGACGGGCAGAACCCGGCCATCGAGGACGTCGCGCCACTCCACGCGCCGATTATCGCGGAGGTCCCGCCGAGACGGGCGCTCGGTGGGAGGGGGCGGGGTATCGCGAAACCCGTCGTCGGGCGTTCCCTAGGCGGGTTCGGGCACCAGCCCGCCCGGCGCCCCCGCGGTCGCCGGCGCTCCCGGAGGAGCCACGGGCGGCGGCTTCGGCGGTCCGGTCTTGCGGAGCTTCGAGATGTCGGTGCCGCTCTCCTCGGCGATGATCGCGAGGATCTCCTCGCCGTCGAGGACCTCCTTCTCGAGGAGGGTCTTGGCGATCCGGTGCATCGCCTTCTGGTTCTCGTCGATGAGCTTGCGCCCGCGCTCGTAGGCGCTCGTGACGATGCGCTTGACCTCGTTGTCGATCTGGATCGCGGTCGCTTCCGAATAATCCGCCCTCCGGCCGAGGTCGCGGCCGAGGAAGATCTCCTGGTCGGGCTTGCCGAACGTGAGCGGGCCCATGCCGCTCATGCCCCACTCGCAGACCATCTTGTGCGCCATCTCGGTCGCCTTCTCGAAGTCGTTGCCGGCGCCCGTCGTCATGTGTCCGATGAAGACCTCTTCCGCGATGCGGCCTCCCATCATCACGGTGATGGTCGCGTCGAGGAATTCCTTCGTGTAGGAGTATTTGTCCTCCGTCGGGAGCTGCATCGTGAGGCCGAGCGCGCGGCCGCGCGGAATGATCGTCACCTTGTGGAGCGGATCGGCGTCGGGAAGGAGAGCCGCGACCAGCGCGTGGCCCCCCTCGTGGTACGCGGTGTTCCTCTTTTCCGCCTCGCTCATGATGAGCGTCTTGCGCTCCGGCCCCATCAGCACCTTGTCCTTGGCGAATTCGAAGTCGGTCATCTCGACCTTCTTCTTGTCGAAACGCGCCGCCATCAGCGCCGCCTCGTTGACGAGATTCGCGAGATCCGCGCCGGAGAAGCCCGGCGTGCCGCGCGCGATCACCGCGAGATCCACGTTCTCGGAAAGAGGGATCTGGCGCGTGTGGACCTTGAGGATCGCCTCCCGTCCCTTCAGGTCCGGCCGGTCGACGACGACCCGGCGGTCGAAGCGGCCGGGGCGCAGGAGGGCCGGATCGAGCACGTCGGGGCGGTTCGTGGCCGCGATCATGATGACGCCTTCGCTGGTCTCGAATCCGTCCATCTCGACGAGCAGCGCGTTCAGGGTCTGCTCGCGCTCGTCGTGCCCGCCGCCCAGTCCCGCTCCCCGGTGGCGTCCGACGGCGTCGATTTCGTCGATGAAGATGATGCACGGGGCGTTCTTCTTCCCCTGTTCGAAGAGGTCCCGCACGCGCGAGGCGCCGACGCCGACGAACATCTCGACGAAGTCGGAGCCGGAGATCGAGAAGAACGGCACGTTCGCCTCGCCGGCGATCGCCTTGGCGAGGAGGGTCTTTCCGGTGCCGGGCGACCCCATCAGGAGCACGCCCTTCGGGATCTTCCCGCCGAGCTTCTGGAATTTTCCGGGGTCCTTCAGGAACTCGATGATCTCCTGCAGCTCGACCTTCGCCTCGTCGCATCCGGCGACGTCCTTGAACGTGACCTTCTTCTGATTCGGCGTGAGGAGCTTCGCTCGCGACTTCCCGAACGAAAGCGCCTTGTTCCCCCCCATCTGCATCTGCCGCATGATGACGACCCAGATGACGATCAGGACGATCAACGGCGCCCAGGAGAGGAGCATCGCGGTCAGGGTCGAGTCTTTCGGCTCGTCCGCCTTGATCTTCACGTTCGACTGCCGCAGTTCCTTCACGAGGTCCGGATAGTTCGGCGCGTACGTCTTGAACTCGACCGGCCGGGCGCCGGCGCCCCCCTTGAGGATCCCGTGGATCTCCTGGCCGCGGATCGTGACCTCGTCCACCTTCTCGGTGTGGACCGAATCGAGGAAATCGGAGAAGGTGAGCTCGCGGGTGCCGGGCGCGCCCCCGCGGAACACGTTCCAGGCGAGGATGATGACCACGAGGATCACCATCCAGAGGAGGAAATTTTTCACGGTCGAATTCAAGTGGTCACTCCTTGCCGGATGGGCGATCGTTCCGAGGTCCGGCGCCGGCGGCGCACACGGACGCCCGCCTGGACAAGCATAACGGAAGGATGCCGGCTTTTATTGCCCGATTTCGCCCGTCGGAGCGGGAGAAACCGAGGCGATGTGCGGCAAATGGCCATATCGGCCGGCGAGCTCCATGCCGTATCCCACGAGGTGATTCCGATCGGTCGAGTTGAACAGCACGTAGTCGACGAGGATCGACGAGCGTCTCTCGTGCGGCCGGTCGACGATCGCCGCGAAACGGATCGAGGCGGGATCGTCGGCGCGCAGTTGATTCATTAAATACGTCTCGATCACGCCGGTGTTGACGACGTCCTTCAGGACGACGACCTCCTTGCCGGCGAGCGACAGGGGTGTCGCGAAATCGATTTCGACGGATTCCTTCCCTTCGATGTCCCGGCGCGTGACGCTGATGAACTCGAATCCGTGGGGCCTCTCGATCCGGCGGCAGAGGTCGGCGAGGAAGAAGGCGGACCCCTTCAGGAGAGCGAGGAGGACGAGAGGGCGGTCCTCGTAGTCGCGGGAGATCCGCCGGGCGATCTCGGACACGCGCGCGGCGATTTCCGCCTCCGAATGGCGCAGAGTCAACGTCGGTTGCGTGGAAACCACCGCCGGATTCTACATCGTCCGCCGGGCGGTCACGACGCCGCCCCGGCTCCGGAAATCGACGCATCGGCCCGCCTGGAAGCGGAACGGCGCGCCCGAGCGGGCGAGTTTCTCGAGCGCGAGCAGCTCGGCGCGCGAGAGCGGCCGGGCCGCGGCCCGGTGGGCCATCGCGAGGAGCGCCCTCCGGAGGGCGGCCGCCGGAAGAGCCGCGAGGAGAGCGGCTTCGGCGCGAACCGAATCGTCGTCGCCCAGCTTCGGGAGGACGTCGCGGGCGAACAGCTCTTCCATCCATTCCCGGTCCCGGGAGAGCGCCTCGGCCGACGCGGCGAGGTTGGCGGTGACGGCGTCGCCGAATCGCCGCTCGAGGAGAGGGACGACCCTCCTCCGCACCCAGTTTCGATCGAACGACGGATCGTCGTTGGTGGCGTCCCGGCGGTACGGGATCCGGCGATCGCGCAGATACCGCATGATCGAGGGGCGCGAAACGTCGAGGAGCGGCCGGACGACCCCGTCCTCCCGCCGCCTCCGGATGCCGGCGATCCCGGCGAGAGGCCGGCCCCGAAGGAGCGCGAGGAGCACGGTCTCCGCCGCGTCGTCGCGGGTGTGGCCGGTCGCGACGACGGAGGCGCCGACGCGCTCGCGCATCGCCGCGAGAGCGCGGTACCGGAGGTCGCGCGCGGCCTCCTCGCGCGACCGTCCCCGCGGAGGAGAGGGGAGCCGCTCGGAGAGGAACTCGAGATGCTGCCGGGCGCACCATCGCGCGACGAACTCCGCGTCCCGGCGCGACCGCTCGCCGCGCCAGCCGTGGTCGACGTGGGCGGCGACGACCACGGTCGTGTGAGCGGGCGCGACGGCGGCGAGCGCCGCGAGGAGCGCCATCGAGTCCGGTCCGCCCGAGACCGCGGCCAGGACCACGCCCGCCCGCGGGAGATCGCCGGCCTCGAAAGCGCGCGAAACGGCCGGTTCGGGCGCGTCGGACCGCACGACCGGATTGTATCCGTCGCGTATAATCGCCGCCGCATGGATCCGCTCCGCATCCTGATCGCGAAGCCCGGTCTCGACGGCCATGACCGGGGCGCGAAGGTCGTCGCCCGGGCGCTCCGGGACGCGGGGATGGAGGTGATCTACACCGGGCTCCGCCAGACCCCCGCGCAGATCGCGGCCGCCGCGATCCAGGAGGACGTCGACTGCGTCGGCATCTCGATCCTTTCGGGGGCGCACAACGTCCTCGTCCCGGAGGTGATCGACGAGCTCGCGGCGCGCGGAGGAGCCGATATCCCCGTCTTCGTCGGGGGGATCATCCCCGACAAGGACATCGAGGCCCTCGTCGCGCGGGGCGTCCGGAAGATCTTCCTTCCGGGATCCTCGACCCGCGACATCATCGCGTTCATCCAGGAGGAGATCGGACAGCGCGAACGGGCGTAGGGGGGACCCCGACCCCGCGGAGGCCATGAGCGGATCGTGGCGGGTATCCCGCGAAGGCGCCGTCGCGCGTTTCGTCCTGGACACCGGCCGGGAGACGCCGACTCTCTCCCCGGAAATCCTGGAGGATCTCGCCGCCGGGATCGAGCGTCAGGCGGAAACGGGAGCCTCGGCCGCAATCGTCGCCTCCTCGACACCGGGAATCTTCGCGGCGGGGGCGGACCTCCGCGCGATTCGCGCCCTTTCGGCGGCGGAAGGCTACCTGTACGCGCGGACGGGGCAGGAAGCGCTCTCGCGCGTCGCCCGGGCCGCCTGCACCACGATCGCCGAGATCGATGGCGCGTGTTTCGGGGGAGCGCTCGATCTGGCGATGGCGTGCGACATCCGGATCGCGAGCGACCGGGCGCGGTTTGCGCACCCGGGGCCGCGCCTGGGGATCGTGACGGGCTGGGGAGGGACCGTGGACGCCCCCCGCCGAATCGGGACGGCCCGGGCCCGGCGGCTCTTCCGCTCGGGAGAGGTCTTCGACGCGGGCGGCGCCCTCCGGCTGGGACTCGTCGACGAAGTGACGCCATCCGGAGAGCTCCGGGAGCGGGTCCGCGCAGCGGCGGTAATTGCCGCCCAAGGCCATTGCTGTCAATGGCTTCGCTGATGGTGCCGGAGGTCGGAATCGAACCGACATGCCCTTGCGGGCGGGGGATTTTGAGTCCCCTGCGTCTACCAGTTTCACCACTCCGGCGAAGGCCGGGGATTATCGGCCCCCCTTCCCGAGGGAGTCAAGCGCGCCGAATTGACGCGGCTATCTCTTTGAGCTAGAATGGCGAGCTCTACGAAGGAGGGCGACTTTGGGCTTTCGAGTTGGCGAAAAGATTGTCTACCCGAACCACGGGGTCTCGATCGTCGAGCAGATCCGCGAATCGGAGATCGCCGGGCTTCGGAACACGTATCTTCACCTCCGGCTGATTTCGAACAATTCCAAGGTGATGGTTCCGATCGAGAACAGCGAACTGATCGGGTTGCGCCGGCTCACGATCCGCAAGGAAGTGAATTCTCTCCTCCGGACGCTCGCCAACGGGCGGGTTTCACCGCTCGCGGACTGGAAGGGGCGATACAAGCAGAATCTCGACAAGATGCGGAGCGGCCGGCTCCAGGACATCGCCGAGGTCCTCAAGGCGTTGAACCACGTCATGCAGAAGAAGGCGCTGTCGTTCCGGGAGAAGAAGATGTACGAGCGCGCGAAATACCTCATCGTTTCGGAAATCGCCGTGATCGACGGCGCGAGCGAGGAGGAAGTCGCGCGTCGAGTGGATCGGGCGCTCGCCCGGTCGATGCAGAAGTCCCTGGCGAGCTGATCCTCTCGCGCGGACGGTCGGAACGGGCGGCGTGGCAGGACGACGAATCGCGGTCTGGCTCGCCGCCCTGACCATGTCCGGGGCCCTCTCCGGCGCCGCGAAAAACGACGGACTGAAGTCGCTCCTCGCGATCGAGCGCCGGACGCTCTCGGGCGAGACCCGGCGGCTCGCCGACCTCTCCCGGCGCCTCGATTCGGCGCTGAACGATCTTTCCACCGCATCCCGCGGGCTGGCCGAGGCCGCGGGACGGAGCGACGCCGCTCTCGCGGCCGCTTCGGACGCGTTTTCCCGGGCGCTGGCGTCGGTGGACGCCGCGGCGTTCGACCAGCGCCTTTCCCTCGAGCGGATCCGGCTGCTGCGCGAGCGCGTCGGCGATCTCGAGCGGGAGGCGGCGGGCGGGCGGGCGGAGCGCGAGGACCCGCTCTCGGGCGACTGGAGCATCCGGATCGATCCCGGCGCGCAGGAGGGAGACCTCCACCTGTCCCTGGACGGAACGATCGTGACGGGAAACTATTCGCTGCAGGGAGGGTTCACGGGCTCGGTCCGGGGGACTTTCGTCGGCGATCGCGTGAAGTTCGATCGGATCGACTCCCGCCTCGGATTCCTCGCCGTCTATTTCGGCAGGCTGATGCCCGACGGGGTCAGCGTCACCGGAACCTGGGAGGGGACGGAATTGAACAACGCGGGACCCACGTCCGGCACCTGGACGGCCGCCAAGAAGCCCGAGACGGAGGAGGAACCATGACGCGCGACAATTTTCTGTTCACCGTCTGCGGACTCCTCGCGGGATTCATCCTCGGCTATTTCGTGGCGACCGGCGGCGGCCACGCCCCCGCGCCCGCGAGCGCGCCGCCGGCGGCGGCGCCCTCGGGGACGGGAACCGACGCGGCCCTGACGCCCTCCTCCACGGAGATCGCGGCGCACGTGAAGGAGGCCCGGGAGGCCGTCGCGCGCGACCCGGGCAACCCGGATCTGAACCTCCAGCTCGCCAACGCCCTCTACGATGCGAGCGACTGGAAGGGCGCGGCGGAAGCGTACGAGAAGGTGCTTCCGACGAAGCCGGGCGATCCGAACATGATCACGGATCTCGGGTCGTGCTACCGGAATCTCGGGAAGTTCGACAAGGCGCTCGAGATGTACCAGAAGGCGCAACAGATCCAGCCGTCGCACTCCCAGTCGCTCCTGAACATGACTCTCGTCTACGTCTTCGACCTGAAAGACGCGGCCAAGGCCCAGGCGGCGTTCGACCGCCTCAAGAAGGAGCACCCGGAGATTCCGCGGCTGAACGATCTGCAGTTGCGCATCTCGGAGCTCCGCGCCTCAAAAAGTTAGCAGGCGCGCCGATACGCGCCGTTATGCGAGCCCGTCGGGACCGGCGGCGGGCTCAACGTACTCCCCGGTACGCCGCGCCCGCCGCCCGGTCCCGCCGGGGCTCACCTTCCGACACGTCTCGACGCGCCTGATCGTTTCCTCGATCGGCACCGCGGGACAACGGAGCGCCATGACGCTCTGCTATCGTTTCTTTCGTGAGTGACACGCTGTTCGGCGACGAGCCGGCTCCGAAGGCGTCGGCGAATCTATCCGCTTCCGCGCCGCTCGCGGAGCGGATGCGTCCCGCCTCTCTCGACGAGATCGAGGGCGCCGAGGCCCTGATCGGTGCCGACAGCTTCCTGCGCCGCGCGATCGAGGAGGACCGGGTCCCGTCGATGATCTTCTGGGGGCCGCCGGGCGTGGGCAAGACGACCGTCGCCCGTCTGATCGCCGCGCGTACCCGGTCCCGCTTCGTGTCGGCTTCGGCCGTCGCGAGCGGCGTGAAGGAGATGCGCGAGATCCTGGACGGCGCCAGGCGGCTCCGCGGCGCGGCCGGCCAGAGGACGATTCTCTTCCTCGACGAGATTCACCGCTTCAATCGGGCGCAGCAGGACGTCTTCCTCCCGTACGTCGAAGCCGGCGACGTCACGCTGATCGGCGCGACGACGGAGAACCCTTCGTTCGAGCTGAACGGAGCCCTCCTTTCGCGCTGCGAGACGATCGTCTTCGAGCCGTTGTCGGTCGACGCGGTCGCCCGGATCCTGCGCCGGGCGGCCGCCGACCCGGACCGCGGTCTGGGGCGCCTCGGGATCGGGCTGACCGACGACGCCGTGGCGTTCGCCTCTCGATTCGCGGGCGGAGATGCGAGACGGGCGCTGAATCTCCTCGAAGCCGCGGCTTCCGACGTCCGTTCGGCCGAGGACCGGACGATCACCCTCGAGCGGCTGCGCGAGATCTCGCGGAAGAAGGTGCTCCTCTACGACAAGTCCGGAGAAGAGCACTACAACCTGATCTCGGCGCTCCACAAGTCGATGCGCGACTCCGACGTCGACGCGTCGATCTACTGGCTCCTCCGCATGATCGAAGCGGGCGAGGAGCCGCTCTATCTCGCGCGGCGGATCGTGCGGTTCGCGTCCGAGGACGTCGGGCTCGCGGACCCCCGCGCCCTGCGCGTCGCGCTCGACGCGAAGGAGGCGTTCGACTTCCTCGGGAACCCGGAAGGCGTGCTCGCGCTCGTCGAGGCCGCGGCGTACTGCGCGCTGGCTCCCAAGTCGAACGCCCTGTACGTCGCCGAGAAGCAGGCGCGCTCGGACATCGAGGAATTCCCGCAGGAGCCGGTTCCGCCGGTGATCCGGAACGCCGTGACGAAGCTGATGAAGGACGTCGGGTACGGCAAGGGATACCGCTACGCGCACGACGAGCCCGAGGGGGTGGGGGGGATCGAATGTCTTCCCGAGTCGCTGCGAGGCCGCCGGTATTACGAGCCGAAGGACACGGGAGAGGAGCGGGGGATCGCCGGCCGGCTCGCCGCGATCCGGGAGATCCGCCGGCGCGCCGCGGAGCGCGGGAAGTGATTCCCGTTCGCCGGCTCGTCGCGGTCTCTCAGGCGACGCCGATCCGGATGCGGCCGCCCTTGCGATAGACCTCCGCGAGGGCGTCCTGCGCCTGCAGGACGATGCGATCGGCGGACAGGACCGGAACCCCGTAGTACCCGCCCACCCTGGCCTTGCAGAAGATGCGCGAGCCGGCGTCGAACACGGGCCGCTCCGCGATCTGCTCGCAGAGCTTCTGGGGGAGCTCGTCGAGCCGGAATTGGGCGCTCGGCAGGAGGATCGCGATCTCCAGCCCTCCCCACCGCGCCAGGATCGCGTCCGGGGGAGCGATTCGCCGCACGGCCGCGGCGAGATGCAGGAGGATCGATTTCGTCAGTCCGCTCCCGTGCTCCGCCTCCGACCCGGCCGCGCCGTCGACGGCGAGGAGCAGCAGCGCGATCGGGGCCTGTTCCGCGCGCGCCTCGTCGATGACGTGCGAGAGAGCCTGACGGAACGCGGAGGGGACGAGGAATCCGGTCAGGTCGTCGTGGCGGGACTTGTTGCGGTACCAGTCGCGCCGGCGGCGGACCCTGTCGATCCGCGATCCGGCGACGGCCCCGAAGAGCGCGAGCAGAACGGTCGTCGCGGCGAACGCGAACGCATAGAAGAACGCGTGCTCCCGGATCTCGACGCGCCAGGCGACCTTCCCGATCAGGACTCTCGCGAGCAGCGCGGCCGCCGGAACCACCCATCCGAGCGCCGCGCCCGCCAGCGCGAAGTTCGCCCTGGCGGAACGGCGGGGGCCTTCGGATTCCTCGCGATCCGAGGGTTCGCGCAAATCGGCCATCGTCCAGATTCTGAACGCGGCCGGACGGCCGCGAAAGATGAATTCGAACCACGGACCCGCCCCGACCGGCGCGTCCCGGCGGGTCTCCCGACTCAATCGACGCGGTAGTTCGGCGCTTCCTTGGTGACGACCACGTCGTGGGCGTGCGATTCCTTGAGGCCGGCCGCCGAGATCCGGATGAACCTCGCATTCGTGCGGAGGGCCTCGATGTCCTTCGATCCCGTGAGGCCCATCCCGCTCCGGAGCCCGCCCGTGAGCTGATGCACGAGGCCCGACAGCGACCCCTTGAACGGGACCATCCCTTCGATCCCTTCCGGAACGAGCTTCGACAGGGTGGATCCTCCGCCGTTCTCCCCGGCGAAGCTCTCGTCGGACGTGTCCTGGAAGTACCGGTCGGAGGAGCCCGCCTTCATGGCCGCGAGCGATCCCATGCCGCGGTAGGCCTTGAACGTCCGTCCCTGGTAGAGGATCGTCTCCCCGGGAGACTCCTCCGTTCCCGCGAAGAGGGATCCGATCATCACGACGTGCGCGCCGGCGGCGATCGCCTTCGTGATGTCGCCGGAATACTTGATGCCGCCGTCGGCGATCAGCGGGACTTCGCTGCCGGCGACCGCGCGCGCGCATTCCCGGATCGCGTGGATCTGCGGGACGCCGGCGCCCGTCACGACGCGCGTCGTGCAGATCGACCCCGGCCCGATTCCGACCTTGACGGCGTCCGCCCCCAGCCGGACGAGGTCCCGGGCGCCTTCGTACGTGGCGACGTTGCCGGCCACGACCGGCGTCTCGGGAAACTTCCGCTTGAGGTCCGCGAGCGCGTCGAGAACTCCCTGGCTGTGGCCGTGCGAGGAGTCGAGGACGAGGAGGTCCGCCTGCGCGCGGATCAGCGCCGCGGCCCGATCGAGCAGGTCGGCCGCGACGCCGACCGCCGCCGCGACGCGCAGGCGGCCGAGCCGGTCCTTGCAGGCGTTCGGGTACTTGATCTGCTTCTGGATGTCCTTGACGGTGATCAGTCCCTTGAGATTCCCCTGGCGATCCACGACGAGGAGCTTCTCGATCCGGTGCTGGTGGAGGAGCTCCTTGGCGGTCTCGAGCGAGGTGCCGACGGGGGTCGTGATCAGATTTTCCTTCGTCATCCGCGAGGAGATCGGGTTGTCCAGCTTCGTCTCGAACCGCAGATCCCGGTTCGTCAGGATCCCGACGAGCTTTCCGGCATGATCCACGATCGGGACGCCGGAAATCTTGTATTTCCGCATCACCGCGAGCGCCTCGTGGATCGGCTGCTCCGGATGGCACG
This sequence comes from Thermoanaerobaculia bacterium, assembly GCA_035717485.1. Lineage (NCBI taxonomy): Bacteria > Pseudomonadati > Acidobacteriota > Thermoanaerobaculia > Thermoanaerobaculia bacterium. The sequence continues at coordinate 28,848 of DASTIQ010000039.1, forward strand.
TCACCGGGTCGACGATCATTCCCGACTCGGAGCGTTTGACCTTGTCGACCTCGGCCGCCTGCGACTCGATCGAGAGGTTCTTGTGGACGACGCCGAGCCCGCCCTGCTGGGCCATCGCGATCGCGAGCCGCGATTCGGTGACCGTGTCCATCGCCGCGGAGACGATGGGGATGTTCAGCCCGATCTTCGACGTGATCCGGGTTCGGAGGTCCGCCTCGCGCGGATGGATCGTCGAATGCGCGGGCAGCAGGAGGACGTCGTCGAACGTGAGCGCGAAGGGAACGTCGCGGTCGGCGCCGCCCGCGTCGGTCATGCGTTCACCCCGACCGGCGCCCCGTGGCATTTCTTGTATTTCTTTCCGGAGCCGCACGGGCACGGATCGTTGCGGCCGACCTTCGGTTCGGTGCGGTGGACCGTCTCCACGGCTTCCGTTCCCGGACCGTGGGAATAGGTGACGTTCCGCGGCGGAGGCCGGCGCGGCACGGACGCCGGAGAGGGCGCTTCCTCCGCCTCCGCCTCGTCGGGCACGGGCACGGGCTGGAGCCGGAAGAGGTACTTGACGATCTGGTCTTCGATGCGTTCCTTCAGCACCGTGAACAGCTCGAAGGACTCCTTCTTGTACTCGACGAGGGGGTCCTTCTGGCCGTAGCCCCGGAGGCCGATCCCTTCCTTCAGGTGATCGATCGCGAGCAGGTGGTCCTTCCAGAGCTGATCGACGACCTGCATCATCACGTAGCGCTCGTGGCTCCGCATCGATTCGTCGCCGAGCAGCTTCTCCTTGGCGTCGTAGATCGCGTCGGTCTTCTCGGTCACCGCGGTGAGGAGCTCGCGCCGGGAAAGCGCCGCCGGGTCGACCCCTTCCTTCTCCAGATCGAGTCCGAAATATTCGCGGAGCTCGACGCGCAACGCGTCGACGTCCCAGTCGCGCGGGTCCTTCTCCTCGGGGCAGCAGCGGTCGAGCAGGTAGTCGACGACCGTGTCGCGGAGCGAGAGGACGTAGTCGCGGCCCTCCTTCCCCTCGAGGATGTCGCGGCGAAGCTTGTAGATCGCTTCCCGCTGCTTGTTCATCACGTCGTCGTACTCGAGAAGGTGCTTGCGGCTTTCGAAGTTCCGCGCTTCGACCTGCTTCTGCGCGCGCTCGATCGCCCGCGAGACCATCTTGTGCTCGAGGGGAACGCCTTCCTCCATGCCGAGGCGCTTCATGATGCTGGAGAGGCGGTCCGACGCGAAGATCCGCATCAGGTCGTCCTCGAGCGAGAGGAAGAAGCGGGATTCGCCGGGATCGCCCTGCCGCCCGGAACGCCCGCGGAGCTGGTTGTCGATGCGCCGGGACTCGTGCCGCTCGGTCCCCAGAATGAAGAGGCCCCCCTTCGAGAGGACCTCCTTCTGTTCTTCGGCGCATTTCGCGGCGAGCTCGCTCCTGAGCTTCTCGAAGGCTTCGGCGTTCTCCGCCTCCTTCGCCCGGTGCTGCGCCATCGCCTCGGGGTTTCCGCCGAGGATGATGTCCGTGCCGCGGCCCGCCATGTTCGTCGCGATCGTCACCGAGCCGGCGCGGCCGGCCTGGGCGACGATTTCGGCCTCGCGCTCGTGGAACTTCGCGTTCAGCACGACGTGCGGGACGCCGCGCCGCTTCAGGAGATTCGAGAGCCGCTCCGACTTCTCGATCGATACCGTTCCGACGAGAACCGGCTGCCGCTTCTCGTGGAGGTCCTTCACGGTGTCCGCGATCGCCTCGAACTTCTCCGGCTCGGTGCGGTAGATCGTGTCCTGGTTGTCGAGGCGGATCATCGGGCGGTGGGTCGGAATGACCGAAACGGCGAGTCCGTAGATCTCGTGGAACTCGTCCGCTTCCGTGTCGGCGGTGCCCGTCATCCCGGCGAGCTTGTCGTACATCCGGAAGTAGTTCTGGAGCGTGATCGTCGCGAGGGTCTGGTTCTCCTTCTCGATCCGCACGCCTTCCTTCGCCTCGACCGCCTGGTGGAGGCCGTCCGACCACCGGCGGCCGGGGAGGATCCGCCCCGTGAACTCGTCGACGATCAGGACCTGCCCTTCCTTGACGACGTATTCGACGTCCTTCCGGTAGAGCGTGTGCGCCTTGAGGGCCTGTTCGACGGCGTGGAGCATCTCGACGTTGCGCATGTCGTAGAGGTTCTCGACCCCGACGATTTCCTCCGCCTTCGCGACGCCTTCCTCGGTCAGGACCGCGGTGTGGGTCTTTTCGTCGACGACGTAGTCGCCGGTCATGTACTTGCGCCCGTCCTTGTCCTGCTCCTCCGTCCCCTTCGTGAGGCGCGGGATCACGCGGTTGGCCCGATAGTAGAGATCCGGAGACTCCTCGGAAGGTCCCGAGATGATGAGCGGCGTCCGCGCTTCGTCGATCAGGATCGAGTCCACCTCGTCGACGATCGCGAAGTTGTACCCCGGCTGCACCATCGAGGCGAGGTCGAACTTCATGTTGTCGCGGAGGTAGTCGAAGCCGAATTCGTTGTTCGTGCCGTAAGTGATGTCGCAGCCGTACGCGACCTGGCGCTCGGGATCGGAGAGGGAGTTCTGGATGCATCCGACGGTGAGCCCGAGGAAGCGATGAACCCGGCCCATCCAGTCGGCGTCGCGGCGGGCGAGGTAGTCGTTGACGGTCACGACGTGCACCCCGCGGCCGGTGAGGGCGTTCAGGGCCGACGGAAGGGTCGCGACGAGCGTTTTTCCCTCGCCGGTCCGCATCTCGGCGATCTTCCCCTCGTGGAGGACGAAGCCTCCGATCAGCTGGACGTCGTAGTGCCGCTGGCCGAGGGTCCGCTTGGCCGCTTCGCGGACCAGGGCGAAAGTCTCTTCGGCGTACGGATCGAGCACCTCGTCGATCCGGGCCCGACGCTGGAAACGGACCTCCCGTTCGATGCCGCCGGGGAGATCGCCGAGCTTCTCCCGGACCTCGTCGCGGAACCGGGCGATCCGGGCGCGCATCTCGTCGTCGGACATCGCCGCGATCTGCGGTTCCATGGCGTTGATCCGCTCGATCCGGGGGCGGAGGCGCTTGATGTCGCGCTCTCCCTGCGTCCCGGTGATCTTGGTGAAGAGTTTCTCGATATTCAGCATGCGCGCTATGTAAACGATTAGTCTATCAAATAGATTCCGCCACAGTTAGCGGCGCTTCCATGCATCGAGCCGGCGGCCGCGGGACGGGCCGCCCGGTTCACATTCGCGAGCGGCGGGAGATCCCGGCGGGCCCAGGAATGGTCGTCTGCCAGTTTCAGAAATCGCCTGATGTCGTCGTGACGATCACGGGGACGTTCAGCGAGAATTCTTTCGGTCAAATGAACGAGGAATTCGAGCGCATCATCCGATCGTTCGAATTCAGGTAAATCGCAGTTCCCGCGGCCTCGGCAGCAGCGAGCCGCCAAAGGCAAAGACCCTCAGGCGCGGCGAGGCGCGCCTCTTTCTACCTTGCGTCGAGGATGTAAGGCAGGGGATTGACGGCCCGGTTGTCCAGCCGGACCTCGTAGTGCAGGTGCGGCCCCGTCGAACGTCCGGTCGTCCCGACGACGCCGATCGCCTGACCTCGCGAGACGTGCTGTCCCTCGAAGACCTGGATCTCGTCGAGATGGCCATAGAGCGTCCGAAGCCCCAGGCCGTGAGCGACCTCCACGCAGCGCCCGTAGCCGTTGACCCACCCCGCTTTCACGACGGTCCCGTCGGCCGAGACGACGATCGAATGCCCGCGGGGACTCGAGATGTCGATGCCCGTGTGGAACGCCGGCTCCTCGGTGAACGGATCGCTCCGCTCGCCGAAGCCGCAGGTGATGAGGCCCGGAACCGGCTCGATCGAGGGGGTGTTGGAGAGGAGGGCGTTCTGCTGCGCGAGCTTCTTCTCGAGCCCGATCAGCCGCTCGTCGAGTGAGCGGCCGCGGTCCCGGAGGTCGAAGGCGCCGTTCTCGCCCGCGGGGAGGGCGCCGCCGGTTCCGCCGCGCCCCGCATCGGCGAGCGCCGGCAGCCCCGCGACGATCGCGAGCTTTCGGGTGCGCTCTTCGAAGTCGTCGAGCTTGCGGGAGAGCTGCGCCAGGCGGGTCGTCATCTTCTCCGCCGAGCTCTTCAGCCGCTCGTTCTCGAGCAGGGCGGCGCGGTACTCGCGATCCTTTCGAACCGACAGGAAGTAGAGCGTGGTGAAGGTCGCCGCGATCACGAGGAGAGCGGCGAGGGAGCTGCCGGCGGTCCAGAGGAGAGAGGAAGCCACGCGGAGCTTCCGGAACTTCGCCCGGGCGTGAGGCACGAAGATGATCGTGTTGTACTTCCGTCCCATCGTCGCTGGTGGCCTCCGGGGATCCGGGGTTTCCGGGAAAGTTCCGGCAGTATATCTCCCGATCGAATCGAGTCAACCGAAAACCGATCGCACGATCTCCATGCAAGTCAGCCACTTAGGCGATTCGCCCCGAGCGTTCCGCGCCTTCCCCGGTCATCCGGACAGGCCGTCCAGAACGGCCCTGTCGAGCCCCCGGTAGCCGATCGCCTCGGCCGCGTGCGGCGCCTCGACCCGGTCGGCGCCCGCGAGATCGGCGATCGTGAGCCCCACGCGGAGCGCGCGGTGGATCGCGCGGGCGGAGAGTCCGATCTTCCGCGAGGCGAACTCCAGGATCGCGAGCGCTTCGTCGGTGGGCCGGGCGATCTTGCGGACGAGCGATCCCGGGATGGCGGCATTGCACGATATCGCCGCCCGCTTCGTGGAGCGGGCGCGGGCCCGCGCCCGGGCCCGGACGACGCGCGTCCGGATCGCGGAAGACGGCTCCGAGGAGCCGGCCGCGGCCAGGTCGCGAAACGGCACCGCCGGGACGCGCACGTGGAGATCGATCCGGTCGAGGAGCGGGCCGGAGAGCTTCGACCGGTAGCGTTCGATCTCGTATCGGGAGCAGCGGCAGGCTCGGCGCGGGTCTCCCAGATAGCCGCAGGGGCAGGGATTCATTGCGGCGATCAGCTGGAAATCGGCGGGGAAGACGCTCGCTCCCGAGGCCCGGGCGATCGTGACCCTCTTCTCCTCGAGCGGCTGGCGGACGACCTCCAGGGCATCCCGGCGGAATTCAGGGAGCTCGTCCAGGAAGAGGACGCCCCGGTGAGCGAGGGAGGCTTCGCCGGGGCGCGGATGGGCGCCGCCTCCGACGAGCCCGGCGTAGGACACGCTGTGGTGCGGAGCCCGAAACGGCCGTTCCGGCAGCAACCCGCGACCCGGCGGCAGGAGTCCCGCGATCGAATGCACCCTCGTCGCTTCGATCGCCTCGTCGCGGCTCCAGGGAGGAAGGATCGACGTGAGGCGGCGGGCGAGCATCGTCTTGCCGGCGCCGGGCGGACCGAACAGGAGAATGTTGTGGCTTCCCGCCGCCGAGATCTCGAGGGCCCGGCGGGCGACCGGCTGGCCGGCGATGTCGGAAAAGTCGTCGGCGAACCGCGAGGGGGCGAAGTCGTTCGGGTCCGCGGGCGCCGGCGCGATCGTCTGCTCGCCGCGCAGGTGGGCGATCGCCGCGAGCAGGGAGGGCGCTCCGATCGACGCGATCCGGCCGACCGCGGCGGCCTCGCTCGCGTTCTCCTGCGGCAGGAGGACCTCCTGGAATCCCTCGTCGGCGGCGGCGGCGGCGATCGCGAGCGCGCCCCGGACCGGCCGCAGGGCGCCGTCGAGGGCGAGCTCGCCGACGAGCACGCGCCGCGTCCCGCCGGCGGGCAGGACTCCCGCGGTCGAGAGGAGCGCGGCCGCGACGGCGAGATCGAGCGCCGACCCCTCCTTGCGCCAGTCCGCCGGAGCGAGATTCACGGTCACGGCCCGGGGCGGAAAGTCGAAGCCGCAGTTTCGAAGCGCGGCGCGGACGCGATCGCGGCTTTCCTTGACGGCGGCATCGGGCAGGCCGACGATCGAGAACGACGGCAGGCCGTGGGAAACGTCCGCTTCGACGTCGAGGATGCGCGCCTCGGCCCCGTCGATCGCGGCGGAATGGATTCGAGAAAGCATGACCGGCTCCTCCGGGAGGCGGAGGAAGAGCCGCGTTCGGATGACGAGGACCGGAAGAGGATAGCGCGCCGCGGCGCGCGTTTCAAACGGGGACGCGCCGAACTTCTAGCGGCTCTCCGCGACGGCCAGCCGTTCCCCCGGCCGGATCGCCGCGCCGTCGCCGAGACGGTTCCATTCGCGCAGCTTGTCGACCGTGGTGTGGTGCCGCGTCGCGATCGAGAAGAGGGTGTCTCCGCGCCGGACCCGGTAGTGGACTCGCGAGAGTCCCTTCGTTCCCGCGTCGTCGGCGCTCTTTCGCTCCTTGCGGCTCTTTCGGACCGCGTACGCGCCGGGCTCCCGGTCGGGGATCACGAGCGTCCGGCGCGGAGCGAGCCGCGGCCCGCGGGGAAGGTCGTTGGCTTCGGCGAGCGACGCTTCGGAAACGCCGTAGCGCCGCGCGAGCCGCGCGAGCGTTTCCCCCTTCCGGACGCGGTGCTGGCGAAGGACGGGAACGGCGGCTTCCGGGAGCTCTCCGGCCTTCTTCTCGACGGCGGCGGCGAACCCGCGGGGAACGCGCAGGAGATAGCCCGAGCTCTCGCGCGGCGTGACGAACGTCCGAAGCTCGGGATTGAGCTCCGCGAGGTCGTCGTAGGCGACTCCCGAGGCTCGCGCGACCTGCCGCAGATCGACCGGCTTCTCGAGCTTCGCCGTCTCGAAGTCGATCGGGGATTCGGGATCGACCTTGAATCCGTAATGCTCCTGATTCTTGTCGATGAGCGCGGCGGCGATGACCGAAGGGACGTACAGGCGGGTTTCGCGGGGAAGCGCGCCGAGGCGGCAGAGCTCCCAGTAATTGTCCGTGCCGGCGCGCGCGATCGCGCGGGCCACGCGCCCCTCGCCGGAATCGTAGGCCGCCATGGCGAGGTACCAGTCGCCGAAGAGATCGTAGAGGTCGCGGAAATAGCCGGCCGCGGCCTCCGTCGCCTTGATCGGGTCCGAACGCTCGTCGACGATCCGCGTGCTCCGCAGGCCGTAACGGCGCCCCGTCGGCGCGATGAACTGCCAGACTCCCTGCGCCCGGGCGCGGGAGCGGGCTCGCGTCTTGAAGGACGATTCGATCATCGCGACGTAGGCGAGGTCGGTCGGCAGCCCCGCCTTCCGGAAAACCTCCCGGATCATCGGCATGTAGCGGCCGGCGCGGACGAGCCCCTCGGAGAAGCGCTCGCGCACCGTTTCCCGGGACGAAAAGCTCGCGATCATCGAGAGCACGGAGTCGTTGACCGTGATCGGGATGTCGAAGGTGCCCGCGCGTTCGTCGGTGGTGACCGCTTCCCGCGCCCGCTGCAGGTCGGCCTCCGAGGTCTGCCCGGACACTCCCTGGAGCTCGTCCGGAAGGCCGCGCGGCTCGGCCGCGTCGGGGTCGGCGGCGGAGGATGGCGCCATCGCCTCGTAGCGCTGGATCGAGTCGTAGAGAGAGGCCGAGAATTCTTCGACCTCGGGAGAGGAGGGGCGAGCCGCGCCGGGGGGGATGATCGCGTTCAGGGCGAGCTGGAACTGGGCCTCCGCGCAGTCGAAGTCGCCCGAGAGCGCGGCCTGCTTCCCCGAGTAGAAGAGCTCGGTCGAGCGGTCGATCGCGGAAGGCGGAGCGCTCTCCGGGGCCGCCGGCGCGGGGACGACGGCGCGCGGCCGCGGCGCCTGCGAGCAGGAGAGCACGAAAAGGGCGAATGCGGAAACGGAGAGAAGGGGCTTTCCGGAGGGGAGCATTTTAACTATTTAGCAGACGGCCGCCGGCGCGTCAATCATTTTCCGGTGACGTGGAGCTTCAGGGAGACGAGGAGCTTCTCGATGTCGTGCATGTCCGAGAGCTCGATCTCGTACCGACGCTCTTCGCCGAGCGTCTTGTTCCGTCCGTCGTCCAGCTGCACCGCGAACACGAGCCGGCCGGCGCGCGTCAAGTCCTTCTTCCGGACCTCGATCTCGTAGAGCTTCTGGACTTCCTTGCGGTGGTTGAGGCCGGTCGAGAGGAGATCGTCGATCGAGAGGCTCGACCCGGTGCGCGTCCGGGGCGCCGACGGCATCGGCTTCAGGGTCGCGTTCTTCCGCAGCTTTTCGAGCTCCGAAAGGATGTCGACGTTCGACCTCACCTTCACGTGCTTGACGACGTCGGCGGCCGCAGGGGCGGCGGCCTGCTCGAAGTCGACCTGGACCGCGTCGTCGGCGGCGGCGGGCGCGGCCGCGGCTCGGCGCGGCGGCTCGGCCGGCTCCTCCCGGGCTTCGGCGAGGAATTCCGGCGAGACGGGGGGAGGCGGGGCGGCGGGAGGCATCTCGTCGATCGCCTCGGCGTTCTCGAACAGCGCGTCCGAATCGATCTGCTCCGCGAGGGCCGTCGCGGCCGCCTCGGCGTCGGCGCGGAGGTCGGAGAGCGAGACGCGCGCTTCTTCCGCGGGCGGCGGGGGCGCCGCGGGGGCGGGGACCGGCGCCGGAGCGGCCGAGGGCCGCGGGGCTTCCGCCGGGCG
>DASTIQ010000040.1 GCA_035717485.1 Thermoanaerobaculia bacterium
AGCAGTACCGCTTCATGAAGGAGCGGCGGAACACGACCGGAGGTGGGAGATGAAATGGACCCGGCTCGGCGTCATGGCGGCTCTTCTCGGCTCGGCGATGGTCGGCACGGTCACGGCGGGGGGGTGGCGCGAGCCCTTCCCGTTTCCGGCCGCCGCGGGATGCGATCTCTCGCGCGGCTTCGCGACCGCGGCGCTCCTCGCCCCCGCCGCCCGTCCGCGGCGGCTCTCGGAGGGCGACGCGGAGACCGCGGCGGCGATGAACGGAATCGGCGGAAGCCCGTTCGTCGCGGCTCGGCACGGGAATCTCGGCGTGGGGGCGGTGATCAGTCCGTTGACGGACCTGAACGGCCCGCAGACCTCCTTCGTCCGCCAGCCGGCGATCGAGCGGTGAGGCGGAGTTCGGGCGCGCGGTTCGCCGCGCGCCCGAACGGCCTCGGCATCGGGTCGCCGCGTCCGCCGGGGTAAGATCCGCGCGATGGACCTCGAACTGAAGGGGCGGCCCGCCATGGTCGCGGCGGCGAGCAAGGGAATCGGCCGCGCGGTGGCGACCGGGCTGGCGCGCGAAGGATGCCGGGTATCGATCTGCTCGCGATCGGCCGATTCGCTGAAGGGGGCGCGCGAAGCCATTCTCGGCGAGGCTCCGGGCGCCGAGATCCAGACGGCGGTCTGCGATCTCTCCCGGGCGGCGGATCTGGAAGCATGGCATCGCGCGACCGTTGACCGGTTCGGCGGCGTGGACATTCTCGTGACGAACGCCGGGGGGCCGCCCGCCGCGAAGTTCGAAGAACTCACGGAGGATCAGTGGCGCGCCGGGATCGAAGGCACGCTCATGAACGTGATCCGGCTCTCCCGCCTGGTCCTCCCGGGAATGCGCGACCGGAAGTGGGGACGGATCGTCCATCTGACGTCGTTCGTCGCGAAACAGCCGATGGAGCTCCTGACGGTCTCGTCGACCATCCGGGCCGGCATCTCGGCGCTCACGAAGACGATGGCGAATCAGGTCGGCGCCGACAACGTCCTCGTCAACGCCGTCCTTCCCGGCTACGTCGCGACCGACCGGCAGATCGAGCTGCACGGGATCCGCGCGAAGGAAGCGGGGATATCGATCGAGGAATACACCGCGCGGGCCTCCCAGTCGATCCCGTTGAAGCGCTCCGCCCGGCCGCGCGAGCTGGCCGACGTCGTGACGTTCCTGTGCAGCGAACGGGCGAGCTACGTATCCGGCGTGTCGCTGCTCGTGGACGGCAGCCTGGTCCAGGGAACCTTCTAGTCTCCGGCCATCCAGGCGCGCGGGCCGCGCCCGCTTCCCTAACGGCGGAGGCCCTCCGCCCAGTTCCGAACGTACCAGATCGCCGCGTCGGGCCGGTCTGCCCATTCCCGGTAGGCCGCGCGCGCTCGGTCGAACCGCTCGGCGTCGAGCAACCCGCCGTCGACGATGAGGCCGCGCGCCTGCTCGAGGATGATCGAGAGATTCTCCGTGTAGAGGGGAAAATCGGCCGCGCCGGCGCAGCTGCCGAAGAAGAGGAGCCGGTTTCGGCGCGGATGCGCTCCCGCCTCGGCGAGGAGCGCGACGAGACGTCGGCCGACGATCGGATCGCCGCCGATCTTCTCGTAGCTCGCCATGTAGGCGCTCCAGACCGCGGAGAAGCCCTCCGGCGTCGGCCAGAGCCGCATCATCGAGTGGTCGTCGTCCTCCAGGACGATGCGCCCTCCCGGCCGGACGGCGCGCGTCATCTGGCGCACGACGGCGAGCGGGTCGGCGACGTGCTCGAGAACGAACCGCGCGTGCACGAGATCGAAGGTTCCCCATTCCGAGCGGGCCAGAGGGAGCGCTTCCGCGTCTCCGGCGCGGAACTCGGCGAAATCCTTCTCGCCGCCTTCGGCCGCGAGCCGTTCCGCCGTCTCCCGCTGGTCGGCGCTCCGCTCGACCCCGATGACGCAGCGCCCCGTCGCTTTTCCCATGGCGCGGGTGAGCTGGCCGAGGCCGCTTCCCACGTCGAGGATCCGCTCGCCTCCCGCCAGACCGAGCGCCTCGAGAGACGCGCGGTTGAGCAGCGCATTCAGCCGCGCGAGCCGCGACTGCTCCTCCGCCGACGTCCCGTGGATGTACCCGGAGTCCGCCATTTTTCGCATGATATCGTTCCGCGCTCCATGATCGCGTTCTCGCGGATTTCGAAGCAGTACGGCCGGCAGATTCTCTTCGTCGACGCGTCCTTCCAGCTGAACCCCGGCGAGAAGGTCGGGCTGGTGGGACCGAACGGCGCGGGGAAGACGACGCTTTTCCGGATGATCGCCGGCGAGGAGCATCCGGACGACGGCGAAGTCTCCGTGCCGAGGAAGCTGACGATCGGCTGGTTCCGCCAGGAGATCGACGAGATGGCGGGACGGACCGTGCTCGAGGAGGCGATCGCCGGGAGCGGCCGCCTGGGCGACCTCCACCACGATCTCGCGACGCTCGAACGGGAGCTCGGCGACCCCGAGCTCGCCGACGGGATGGAGAGGATCCTCGAGAGATTCGGGCGCGTCCAGGAGGAGTATCAGCAGCGCGGAGGATACGAGCTCGAGGCGCGCGCCCGGGAGGTGCTGCACGGCCTCGGATTCGAGGACCCGGCGATCGATCGCGACGTGTCGATGCTCTCCGGGGGGTGGAAGATGCGCGTCTCGATGGCGAAGGTGCTCCTCGGCAAACCCGACGTCCTCCTCCTCGACGAGCCGACGAACCACCTCGACATCGAATCGATCCTGTGGCTCGAAGACTTCCTGAAGGGCAGCGCGGCGTCGCTCCTGATGACGTGCCACGACCGCGACTTCATGAACCGGATCGTGTCGAAGATCGTGGAGATCGACGGGGGAGAGCTCGTGTCGTACTCCGGCGATTACGATTTCTACGACCGGGAGCGGAGGCTTCGCGAGACGCAGCGGGAGGCCGCGTACGCCCGCCAGCAGGCGATGTTCGCGAAGGAGCACCGCTTCATCGAGCGCTTCTCGGCCCACGCCGCCAAGGCGGCGCAGGTGCAGAGCCGGGTCAAGAAGCTCGAAAAGATCGAGACCATCGAGCTTCCGCGGCGGCGGCAGGCGGTGAGGTTCGACTTCCCCGCGCCGGCGCGCTCCGGGGAGGAGGTCGCCGCGCTTTCGGGGGTCAGCAAGGCCTACGGCGACCGTTGCCTCTACGCGGGATTCGATTTCCTCGTGCGGCGCGGCGAGCGATGGTGCGTGATGGGAAGGAACGGGGCCGGCAAGACGACCCTCCTGAAGATGGTCGCCGGCACGCTCGCGCCGGACGCCGGCGCGGTCAAGCTCGGGGCGAGCCTCACGCTCGGCTACTTCGCCCAGCAGGCGCTCGAGCTCCTCGATCCCGGCCTCACGGTCCTTCAGCAGATCGAGAAGGACTTCCCGCACGACAGCCCGGCGGCGATCCGGAGCCTCCTCGGCGCCTTCCAGTTCTCGGGTGACGACGTCGAAAAGCCGGTGCGGGCGCTCTCGGGCGGCGAGCGGTCGCGTCTCGTCATGGCGCGCATGCTCTTTCACCCGCCGAACTTTCTCGTGCTCGACGAGCCGACGAACCATCTCGACCTCGCGACGAAGGAAATGCTCGTCGCGGCGCTCGGCCGTTTCGAGGGGACGATGCTCTTCGTCTCGCACGACCGGACGTTCCTGCGCGGGCTCGCGACACGGGTGCTCGAGGTCGGCGAAGGCGAGCCGCACGCCTATCCGGGGTCCTACCCCGAGTACGTCGCCGCGACGGGAAGGGAAGCGCCGGGCGTCCACGCCTAGGGACAAAAAAATCCCGGGGCCGAAGCCCCGGGATTCCAGGTTCCGCGGTAGAGGAGGCTACCCGCGCCGGATCAGGGAATAGGCGGAGGCCGCGAGCGACAGCGCGAGCACCGCGAGACCGACGCCGCCGAGCGTGGGCACCTTCGGCGCCGCCGGATCGACGTTGAATTCGACTTCCAGTCCGCCCTGGCACTGGCTGGTCGTTTCGGTCGCGGTGACCCCGATGTCCACGACTCCGACGTCACCCGTCCCCGGAGTCCCCGACAGGATCCCCGTGGACGGGTCGATGGAAAGCCACGAAGGGAAGTTGAACCCCGAGAACGTGTAGGTCCCGGACGGACTCGCCGAGAAATGGATCGTGTAGAGCTGCCCGACCGTCGCCGCCGGGTACGGGCAACAGGACGGAACCGAATGGACGTCGATGTGCGCACAGACGACGTCGAACGTGAACTGAGTCTGACCGGTGCATCCGGCGGGGTCTCCTCCCGAATCGGTCGCCGTCACCGTGAACGACACGGTGCCGACATCGCCGAAGCCCGGCGTACCGGTCAACGCGCCGGTCGAGGAATCGAGCGAGAGCCATGCCGGCAGTCCCGACGCGGTAAAGCTGTAGGTTCCCTGGGCGGGAGGGCTCGCCGAGAAGCTCGCCGAGTACGGCACGCCCACCGTGGCGTTCAAAAGGGTCGCCGGGGTCGACGAGACCGTGATCGTCGGACACGTCGGCGGCGGGATCACGACGGAAAAACTTCCGCTCGCGTTCGTCGTGTGCTTGACCTGCGTGCCGCTCGAGATGAAGTTCGCCGGCGTCGTCGAGGCGGTACCTTGCCCATCGATGACGAACGTGAAGATCTCGTCGTAGGAGCCGGTCCCGGAGCCGTTCTGGGAACAGGTCGCGTTCGTCAGGACGTCGGCGCTTGGAATGAGCGCGACGTTCCGGTACGGCGTGTTCGCGTAACCGTTGATGTCGATGTCCGCGTCGATGAACTCGAAGGAATCGGCCGGCCAGGAGTGCGAGGACACGGGGGAGAAGTAGAGGACTTTCGCGGCGCCGACCGTCCCCGTGCATCCGTCCACGGTGATGGTCCCGAGCTGTCCGATCTGTGGATTGCTCGGAATGGTGATCACGGTGTTCACCTTGTTGGCGTTCGCCTGGATCGTGTCGGCGACCGTGAAGGCGAAACTCTGGCTGCCGAGCGAGCCGCTGAGCGTACCGCTGCCGCAACCCGGGGTCGACGTGTCGCTGCAGGTGCTGAAGAGCTTGACGGTGAGCGTCTGGGGCGTGCTCGTCGTTTGTGTCGCCTTCACCAGGAAGAAGACGCCTTTGGTTTCTCCGCCTGCCAGGCCGGTTTCGGGCGTCGGCGCGGTCCCGTGCGCGCCCGTCGCCGGCTTGAATTTCAGCTCGTGCACGCCGGTTCCGACGTTGCTGATGATCGAGCTCGCGCTGGTGTCGAGCTGCGCCCAGACGTCGGAGGCGGGTCCGCCGCTGTTCGTGATCTGGAACACGAGATAGGTCGCGTCCAGAGTGTTTCCGATATCCGTGTACATGACGGAGCCCGATTCGCTCGCCACCGACAGCGAAGGCGGCGGAAGCGCGCTCCCCCGGGACGCCAGGCCGATCACCGCGATCGCTAACGAAGACGCCAGGATGATCTTCTTCATCGTCTCCTCGTCGCGGGCGCCGGCATTCGACGGCGTGACCCGCTAAAAACCAACCTCCGATGGGGATAAAACCCGTGTATTGTAGGGGAGACGGATACTTCCGTCAATTTTTCGTCAGTCCGGGCCTTTTTTCTCGATTGAACCCGGAGAGGGGAAGCCGAGGCATCCCGTCATTTGCCGCGCAGTTCCCAGCTCTCCGCGTACATCTTTTCCCCCGCTTTCACCTCGAACGGTAAGTGATTGGCCGGCAAGGGCAAAGCGCAGGTCGCGTACGGGGTGAACACGCAGGGCGGGTTGTACGCTTTGTTGAAATCGAGGACGGTCTTGCCCGCCGTCGGCATCGGCGCATAGACGAAACGTCCTCCCCCGTAGGTGGCCTTCCCGTTCGTCCGGTCGCCGAAGATGATGAAGAGCTCGTCGGATCCCTGCTCGAAGATCGGAACGATCCGGTAGGGCCTGCCGCGCCACGTGAATTCGAGCTCGCCGGGCGAGACGTCGTCCTCCGGGAAACCGAGGATCGTCGGAACCGTGACGTGCTTCGGCTGCGGATACGGGATGAACCGAGCTTCGAAGCGCCATTCGGAGGAAACCGGATAGTGCTCGAGGCCGTGGAAGTCGCGCCGCGCCGCGCTCGCGCTGTCGCGCACGCGGACGCCGGTGCGATCGCCGCGCCGAATCACGAAGAAGGAAACCGTGCCCGTCGAAAGAACCGTCGCATCTCCGTTCTCGTCCGATGCCAGCGGCATCGCCTCGGCGGGCTTTCCGCCTGACCGCACGGACGATCCGGGCGCGGGCTCCCAGCGCGTTTCCTTGCCCGCGAGAACGATCTCTCCCGCGCGCGCGGGGGCGAACGGCGGCAGCCGCACGGCGCTCCCGGACGCCGACCCGACCGCGTTCACCCCGGGCTGGAGCCAGAAGAGGCCGGCGAGCGAGAGCCACCCGTCCGGCTTCTCGAGGCGAGAGATCCGGCCGGCGCGCCAGGTCTCGATCGAGCGGACGTAGGCCTCTTCCGCGGGCGAACGGCGCGCCCGGCAGGACACGGCGGCCGCGGCGAGGAGCGCTGCCGCGAGGAGCGGGGAGGCTCGGCGGATCTTCATCGCCTCTCCCTCATTCGTGCGCCGACGGGTCCTTCGGCTTCGGCACGACGATCGGCGGCACCCCGGCCTTCTCGACCGCGCGATCGAATTCGGGCAGGTCCTTCTCGAGGGCGGCGGCGAGGTCGGCGCGGATTCCGGCGAGCTGCTTCTCGAGCTCGTCGAAGTACGCGTAGGCGGAAGGAGCGGGCGCGCCGTCCGCCGAGGAGACGACGCTGGTCAGTCCGACGAACTGGTGATCGAGCTTCGGCGGGAAGTTCAGGACGTCCTGGTTCGCCTTCACCTTCGGGTTGACGAGCTTCTCTTCGATGCCCGTCAATTTTTCGGTCAGAGCCCGGGCGGGCGCCTTCAGGGCCTCGTCCTTCCCGATCTCCTTCGCGCGGGCGAGCACGTCCTGGATCTGCGTCTTCACCGACCGGATCCGGATCACGGAGGCGTGCGTTTCCGAAAGGGCGTTGCGCACGGACTCGAGGAATTCATACTGACGCTTGAGGTCCTCCGGACTCGCATGGACGGCGGGATTCGGCGCGACCTCGAGCTTTTCCTCGAAGGAGCGGTCGCCGACGGTGAGCTTCACCCGGTACGCGCCCGGAGCGACCATCGGCCCGTTCTTGTTTCCCCAGATCACGGCTTTCGGAAGGAGCGTGGGGGCGAACATCCGGAGGTCCCAGACGAAGCGGTTCAATCCCTCCTTCGGCTCGATCCTCTTCTCGGCGTTCTCCTCCTCTTCGGCGCCCTCCTCTTTCTTCGCGTTCGTGAACTTCCGGAGCAGCCGGTCGCCGGCGAAGATCTCGATCTCGACCTTCTCTTTCTCCGACGGCTTGCTCGAGAGCCACCAGTCGATCGTCGCTCCGCCCGGGGGGTTCTCCCCGGCGGGTCCGCGCGGGCCGCCTTCGCCGAAACCTCCGCGCTCGATCCGCAGGGCGGGACGGGGAGGGAAGAGATGGACCGCGGACGACGCGATCGCCCCGTTCCATCGCTCGAGCGGAGTCAGATCGTCGAGGATCCAGAACGCGCGGCCCTGGGTCGCGACGACGAGATCGCGGTTCTTGACGGCGAGATCCGTGATCGGCACGACGGGAAGGTTCCTCTGGAACCGCTCCCAGCGCCCGCCGCCGTCGAACGACACGTACAGTCCCGTCTCGGTTCCCGCGTAGAGCAGCCCGGGGCGGACGGCGTCCTCGCGGACGACGCGCGTGAACGCGCCGTCGGGAATCCCGGAGACGATCTTCGTCCAGGTGCGGCCGTCGTCGGTCGTCTTGTAGACGTAGGGACGGTCGTCGTCGAACTTGTACATCGTGGCGGCGACGTAGGCCGTGGACCGGTCGTGCGGGGAGAGCTCGATCGCGTTGATCTGGATCCATTCCGGGAGGCCCTTCGGCGTGACGTTCTTCCAGGTCTTTCCGCCGTCGTGCGTCACGTGGACGAGGCCGTCGTCGGTCCCCGCCCAGAGCGTATTCGCGTCGAACGGCGATTCGGCGACGCAGAAGATCGTGTCGTAGACCTCGATGCCGGTGTCGTCGTAGGTGATCGGCCCGCCGGAGTATCCCTGCTTCGACTTGTCGTTCCTCGTCAGGTCCGGGCTCGCCTCCTCCCACGTCCTTCCCTCGTCCCGGCTGCGCAGGAGCACCTGCGCGGCGTGATAGACGGTCTTCGGGTCGAAGCGCGAGACGATGATCGGCGCGTTCCACTGGAATCGGTACTTCAGGTCCTTCGCCGCCTGTCCGATCGCGAGCTGCGGCCACGCGATGACTTCCTTCTCCTCGCCGGTCTTCCGGTCGGTCCTCGTGATCGACCCGCCGTAGCAGCCGCCGTAGACGACGTCGGGGTCGGCGAGGTTCGGCGCGATCCACCCGCTCTCGCATCCGCCGACGATGTACCAGTCGGGGCGCCCGATGCCCGGTCCCGGCGCGGCGCTCGGGATGACGACGGGCGTGTTGTCCTGCTGGGCGCCGTAGACGCGGTACGGGGTGCGGTCGTCGGTCGCGACGCGATAGAACTGCGCCGTCGGCTGGTTCTCGATCGACGACCAGCTTCGGCCGCCGTTGATGCTCACGTTGGCGCCGCCGTCGTTGGACTCGATCATGCGGAGCGGATCGTCGGGATCGATCCAGAGGTCGTGATTGTCCCCGTGCGGAACCGGGATGCCGGCGAAGGTCTTCCCGCCGTCCTGGGAGCGATAGAAGCCGGTGTTCAGGACGTAGACCGTGTCGGCGGACTTCGGATCGGCGTAGATTTCCGTGTAGTACCAGGCGCGCTGCCGGAGCTTGTTCTCCTCGTTGACGCGCGTCCACTTCTCTCCGCCGTCGTCGGACCGGTAGACTCCTCCCTTCTCCGCCTCGACGATCGCCCAGACGCGGCCCTCGCGCGCCGGGGAGGGCGCGACCGCGATCTTTCCGACGACCCCTTCGGGGAGACCGCCCGCGAGCTTCTTCCAGGTGTCTCCGCCGTCCGTCGACTTCCAGATGCCTCCGCCCGGGCCGCCGCTCTCGAGCGTCCACGGCTTTCGATAGACCTGCCAGAACGCGGCATAGAGGATGCGCGGATTGACCGGGTCCATCGCGAGGTCGGAGGCGCCGGTCTTCGCGTCGACGAACAGCACCTTCTTCCACGAGCGGCCGCCGTCGGAAGAACGGAAGATCCCGCGCTCGTCGTTGGCCGCCCAGACGTGCCCCTGCGCGGCGACGTAGACGAGATCCGGATTCTTCGGATGGATGCGAACGCGGGAGATCTGGGCCGTTCCCGGGAGTCCCACGTTCGCCCAGGAGCGTCCCGCGTCGGTCGACTTGTAGACGCCGTCCCCCTTCGAGACGTTGCCGCGGATCGGCGCCTCTCCCATTCCCGCATACACGACGTTCGGGTCCGATTCCGCTACGGCGACGGCGCCGACCGAGCCGGCCTTGAAGTCCTTGTCCGAGGTCGGATCCCAGCGGCCGCCACCGTCGGTCGTTTTCCAGACGCCGCCGCCGGTCCCGCCGAAGTAATACGTCAGACGGTCGCCCCGGACGCCCGTCACCGCCGTCACGCGGCCTCCGCGGAACGGGCCGATGTTGCGGAAACGCATTCCGTCGAACCGGTCGGAGAGCGACTTCTCCGGGGCCGCGGTTCTCGCCGATTTCGCCGGAGCGTCGGCCAGCGTCACGCTCGGAGAAGGGGCGGCCGACATCGAGACGGCGAGAGACGACGCGAGGGCGGCGAAGATCACGGACGGACGGAGCGGGCTCAAGGTTTCTCCTTTCGGTTCAACGATTCGAGGAGTATACGAAACCGTCCGTGGCACGGGCCTTGCTGATTTTCTCCGGAGATGAGCTTTTTCGTCGAGCCCCGAGTGTATCCGCGGCGCCAGCTTCGCCCGCCCGAGGTCTGGCGGCGGTTTGCGCGCGACGGGGCGATCTCCCTCGAACGGGCGCTCCTCATCGTCGGAGCGCTCCTCCTCGGCTGGTGCGGCTGGACGCTCGCGGAGGCGCACGCCTGGCAGCGGTATGCCGGCTGGTCGCTCGAGCGGCAGCGCCGCGGAGAGACGGCGTCGGTGGCGCAGTACCTCGCGAGCCGCGTCGGCCTCGGAGCGAAAGAGCGTCCCGCCCCTCCTTCTCCCGCGGCTCCGGAAGCCGAGCCCCTTCCTTCGCGCGGCGATCTCCTCGGCCGGCTCGACATCCCGAGGCTCGGGCTGTCGGCGATCGTCCTCGAGGGGGACGACGCGGCGACGCTGAAGCTCGGGGTGGGTCACATTCCGGGAACGGCGCTCCCCGGGCCGCGGGGCAACATGGCCCTCGCCGCCCACCGCGACAGCTTCTTCCGCCCGCTCCACGAGATCCGGCGGGCGGACGAGATCGAGCTCACGACCGCGCGGCGTACCTACCGATACCGGGTGAGCGACGTCGCGATCGTTCCTCCGGAGGACGTCGCGGTCCTTCGCGACACGCCGAAACCGTCCCTGACGCTCGTCACGTGCTACCCTTTCTGGTGGGTCGGCAACGCCCCGAAGCGCTTCGTGGTGCACGCGTCCCGGATCGAATCGAACTGACGCGTTTCGGGCTCCGGGCCGCCGGATCCGGGAGAGCGGATGCACACGTTCGAAAAGACCCCCCCCGAGGTCGAGGAGCTCCTGCTCCGGCCGATCAAGGACCTCGGGCTGAAGCTCGAAGGCTCGAGCGTCGAGAAGTACGTCCAGCAGCTCTACCGTGAGCTGGACCAGAAGGGACTGAAGCGCTTCCGGCCCGGGTGCTATCTGACGGACGAGTGGGGATGCCCGTCGGGGCAGCCGATCATCGGGATCCCGTTCTATCTCGCCGATCCGAAGCTCGCCGCTCTCGAGAGGGCGATGAACGATCTCGAGGACGAGCGCGAGATCATGATGTATCTCCGCCACGAGGCGGGACACGCATTCAATTACGCCTACGAGCTCTACAAGACGTCGGAGTGGCGGGACCTCTTCGGGCCCTTCCGCCGTCCGTATCACGACGACTACGAGCCGGTTCCGTTTTCGCGGAAATTCGTCCGGCACATCGCCGGGTGGTACGCGCAGAAGCACCCCGACGAGGACTTCGCCGAGACGTTCGCGGTGTGGCTCACGCCGCGGTCCGGGTGGCGGACCAAGTACAAGGGGTGGGGCGCGCTCCGGAAGCTCCGCTACGTCGACCGGGTGGCGCGCCGGGTCGCCGACGTGGAGCCGAAGCGGTCGCGGGGCGCGACCGACGTGACCGTCGACGAGATGGAGACGACGATCGCGGAGTTCTACCGCGACGCCCGGCAGTCCGACGAGGAGCTCGCCGCGAAGCTTCCTCTCGACGTGGACCTGCAGGAGATCTTCGGAAGGCCTCCGCGGAGGCGGCGGAAGAAGGCGGCCCGTCCCGCGTTCGAGCTCGTCGCCGAATGCCGGAAGCCGATCGTCGACCGGGTCGCGCACTGGACGGGAGTGCGGCGGCCGCTCGTCAAGAGCGTCGTCGAATCGATCGAACGGCGCCTCCGGGAGCTCGGGCTCGTTTCCGAGCCGGCCCGGGAGCGCGCCGATCTCGCGGCCGTGACCGCCTACGTCACGACCCTCGCGATGAACTACCTCGTGCGCGGGGAATTCATCGCGACGGAGGAGGAGTGAGCCGATGAAAATCGCCGTGCTCTACGACGTCTGGGAGGAGGGGGGGGCGCCCGCCGAGGAGAAGCCGCCGGCGGAAGAGCCCGTGCCCCGCGCGCGCAAGCGCAAGAAGAAGCCGCCTCAGAAACGCATCCGGCGGCCGAAGCTCGACCGCGAGGAGATCTTCGACGCGCTCGTGAAGATCGGGCACGAGCCCTCGTACCACGTGCTCGACGGCAAGGACGCCTCGCTCGTCACGCTCGCGAGAAACGGCGCCGACCTCGTCTTCAACCTCACCGAGTCGTACGCGGGCGACGACACGCGGGACATGAACATCGCGGCGTATCTCGAGCTCCTCGACCGGCCGTTCACGGGCGCCGGTTCGCATGCGCTCTATCTCGCGCAGGACAAGGCGCTGGCGAAGAAGATCTTCCAGTTCCACGGCCTTCCCACGCCGTACTTCGCGGTGATCGACCGCGGAAAGGTCGGCTTCTCGCACGACATCCAGTTCCCCCTGATCGTCAAGCCCACGTCGGAGGACGGCTCGATCGGGATCGACGCCGGGTCGGTCGTCCGCACGATCAAGGAGCTCATGGAACGCGTCGAGCACATCCAGGAGCGGTTCGATTCGCCCGTCCTCGTCGAGGAGTACGTGGAGGGGCGCGAGATCTACGCCGCCGTCATCGGCAACGACCGCCCCGAGGCGCTGCCGCTCGTCGAGCTCGATCTGTCGAAGCTTCCGGAGGGGATGCCGCGCATCGCGGGGACCGAAGTGAAGTGGGAGCGCGAGACCGAGGCGTACAAGAAGACGAAGTCGGCGATCGCGACCGGCCTCGACGAGGAGGTCGTCCGGAAGGTCGAGGAGATCGCCGTCGGCGCGTACCGGGCGCTCGAGCTCCGCGACTACGGACGGATCGACCTGCGCCTCGCTCCGGACGGAAAGGTCTTCGTCATCGAGGCGAACCCGAACCCCTGGCTCTCCTCGTCGGCGGAATTCGCGATGGCGGCGAGGGAATCGGGGCGGAGCTATCACGGGATGATTCGCGAGATCGTCGACCTCGCGATGGCGCGCGCCACCTAGGCGCGCGCGGGTGGCCGGCGCGGCGATGCATCGAGCGAGCGGACGCGGGAAGCCCGCCCGCGGCCGCTACGCGCCCCGGCACGCCTTAGCCGCGGGCCGGTCTCCCCGCATCCCGCCGGGCTCGCGCCTCGCCGCGCCTCACTGCCTCGTCTCATGAGAACCCCCCGGTCGGCTCAATCGGTGACGCAAAAGCGTTCCTCGCCAACCATTGATCGGTTGCCGCAGCGTCGAGGCGCGGCCAGACGTGTCGGAAGACGCCGGTCGCTCGCGTCCCGTATAACGGCGCGTATCGTCCGCGCCCGCTAACCGATCGTCACGCGATTTCTGCCGTTTTGCTTCGACAGGTACATCGCCTCGTCGGCGGCGCGGGAAAGATCCGCGGGGCCGCCCATTTCCGGGCGGAACTCGGCGACGCCGAACGAGCAGGTGATGCCGACGGCGAACGTGCCGAACTGGAACGACGCGCCGGCGATCTCGCGCCGGAGCTTCTCGGCGACCTCCGCCGCGGCGGGCGCGTCGGTTTCCGGGCACAGCACCCCGAACTCCTCGCCGCCGATCCGCGCGAGCGTCTGTTCGACGCGGAGCACCCGCTGCATCCGGGCGGCCACCTGCTGCAGGACGAAGTCTCCGGCGAGGTGCCCGTGGCGGTCGTTGACGGTCTTGAAGTGGTCGATGTCGGTGAAGACGAGCGACAGCGGCCGGCCGTATCGGCGCGCCCGGGCGAATTCGCGCTCGATCTCCTCGTCGAATTTCCGCTTGTTGTAGATCGCGGTCAGGCCGTCCCGGATGACCAGCTCGAAGATCGCGTCGTGGTACGCCTGCTCCACGTCTTCCTCGTGCAGGAACTTGAAATGGACGGCGCCGACCTGGAAACGGTCGCCGCTCCGGAGCGGCGTCGGGCGGTCGATCAGCCGATCGTTCACCGCGGTCCCGTTCGTGCTCTGGAGATCGCGCAGGACGACGACGCCCCGCTGGTACTCGAGACGGGCATGGTTGCGTGACACGGAGGGGACTTCGGGGAGCGCGATCTCGGCGTCGGGCGAGCGGCCGATCTCGAGCGATTTTCCGGGCGCGAGCCGGAAGCGGCGGCCGATGTTCTTGTTCTGCGGATGCGAGATCAGGATGATGTCGGCTTCGGCGTTTTCCGCGTCCGCCCGCGGGTCGACCGGGACCATGTTCGACTGAGTGGTCTTGCGCTTCGCGTCGGCCAGGTCCGGAGACGTCTTCTCCGACGGGAGCCGCCCCAGGAAGCCGCCTTCCGTTCTGCCCGGATCATCCACTTTCGTACCCGTTTTCTGGGGAAAGGGTATCACGCGACGGGGCGGCAGCGCGCCGCGGATCCGTTCAGGGGCGGCGGCGCCGGCGCGGGAGATGGCCGCCCGGAGGCGCGGCGGCTCCCGGGGGCGGCGGCGCGCGATGGGGACCCGGCGCCGGGGGCCTCGCGCCGGGGGAAGAACCGGCGAGCCGCCGCCGCTCCTCTTTCTGTCGCGCGCGCGCCCGCTCCTCCGACTTCCGGGCGCGGATCGCGGCGATGCGCTCGGAGAGGGGGATCTCGAAGCGTTCCGGGGCGGCGGCCTTCGGATGGAAGTCGGGGAGCACGATCCGGGGCAGGCGTTTCCCGATCGCGCGCTCGATCGCGCGGAGATCGCCCTCCTCCTCGGGAGAGACGAAGGTGAAGGCGTCGCCGGTCGCCTCGGCGCGCGCGGTCCGGCCGACGCGGTGGATGTAGTCCTCGGGAACGTTCGGCACGTCGAAGTTGACGACGTGCGAGAGCGCCTCGACGTCGATCCCGCGCGCCGCGATGTCCGTCGCGACCAGGACGCGGTATTTCCCCGCCTTGAAGTTCGCGAGCGCCTGCGTCCTCTGGGCCTGGGACCGGTTGCCGTGGATCCGGTCCGAGGGAATCCCGTGCCGGGCGAGGAATTCGGCGAGCCGGTTGGCGCGGTGCTTGGTTCGCGTGAAGGCGAGCACGGTCTTCAGCTCGCCGCGTTTCAGGAGCTCGAGAAAGAGGGGGAGCTTCGCTTCCGACGCGATCGGATAGACGGCCTGGGTGATTCCGACCGCGGGCGCCGCTTTTCGCTCGAGATTGACGAGCACCGGGTTCCTGAGCATCTCGCGCGACAGCTCGACGATCGGCGGCGGCATGGTCGCCGAGAAGAAGAGCGTCTGCCGCCGGGGCGGGAGGTGCTTGAGGACCCGGCGGATGTCGGGGAGGAATCCCATGTCGAGCATCCGGTCCGCTTCGTCGAGGACGAGGATCTCGAGCCCCGCGAGGGCCGCGTAGGGGAAGCGGAAGTGGTCGAGCAGGCGTCCGGGAGTGGCGACGATCACGTCGACACCGGCGCGGAACGCGTGCTCCTGGGGGCCCATGCCGACGCCGCCGAAGACCGCCGCGCCCGAGAGCGGCGTGTGCGTGGCGAGCTGCCCCAGGTGCTCGTCGATCTGGGCGGCGAGCTCGCGGGTGGGCGTGAGGACGAGCGCGCGGGTCGTGCGCCGCGGCTTCGCCATCAGGCGGTGGAGGATCGGGAGCACGAACGCCGCGGTCTTGCCGCTGCCCGTCATCGCGCAGGCGAGGACGTCGCGCCCCTCCATCGCGGGGGGGATCGCGTCGGTCTGGATCGGCGTCGGGCGCGCGAAGCCCATGTCGTGAACGCCGCGGAGCAGATCGGGATGGAGGCCGAATTTCGAAAAAGGCATGAGTCCCGAGAGTGTCACACGGCCGCCCGCGACACAAGGCGGCCTTCCCGCCCGTCCGGAACCGGGATCAGCGGCCCGGCAGCAGCGCCCGGACGCGCCCGGGACCGTCGAGGACGACGAGCGCGCGGTCGGTCGTGAAAAAGAGGCGAACGGCGAGGCTCCCCGGCGCGGGGATCGCTCCCGGATCGCCCGCGAGCGTCGACGCGAACGGCGACGCCGGAAGGAGGTTCTCGCCCCAGGGCTCCGCTCGGCCCGACGAGCGGCCGACGACGACCACGTGGCGCCACGCCGCGCCGCTTCCGGACGACGTGGCGAGCATCACGTCGCCGGCGCGCGGTTCCCCGAGGATCCAGGCGCGGTCGGCGGCGCCGACGTCGAGGGTCGAGACGACCGCGCCGTCCGGGGTCAGCCGGCGCAGCCGTCCGGCACCGCCGGACGATTCGAAGAGGGCGATCGTGCCGTCGGACAGGAATGCCGCCGACCGGAAAGACACGTCGGGCGCCCCGAATTGAGCGATGGAACGTCCCGTCTCCCCGTCGAGGAGATCGACGGTGGCGGTCGCCTCCCGGACGAGGAGCCTCGAGCGATCGGGGGAGGCGAGGATCGGAAATGTGCGGCGGAAGGGCCCGGAAGAACCTGCGAATCGAAGGCTCCTCCTCGTGACGTCGAGCTCGTAGATGTCGATCGTCGTAGTCCCCCGGCCACCGGCCGGTCGGGCCGCGTAGATCCGGAGCCGGGTTTCTCCCGCGAAGGTCGCACAGGTGAAGCCTCGCGCGTCTTCCCAGAGGGGGCGAGGCGGCGTCGCCGCGGCGAGCATTCCCCCGCCCGCCGCGTCCCAGACGACGACGCGGGCCGCAGCGATGACGGCGAACCGGCGCGCCGCGGGAGAAAAGAGGAGGATCGGATCGCCTTGCAGCTCTTTCATTTCCCACGCGAGCCGGGGATGGCGGCGGTCGGCGAGAACCACGGTTCTCGGAGTGACGCTCGATTCCGGGAAGCCGGGCGTCCAGGAGATCCATGCGGCCGCGGACCCGTCCGCCGAGATCACGGGCACGCCGGGGCGCTTGAACCCGAGGAGGAGGGACTCTCCCGTCCTCACGTACACGAGAACCGACGACTCGCGCCCGCGGGCGCGTCCCGAGATCCCGATCCAGTCGCCGCGGGGGGCCGGAACGACCCCGTCGACGGAGCGCAGGTCGGCGGCCGACGGATGCAGAGCCCACGCGCCGAAGAGGAGGAATCCGGCGGCCGAGAGAGCGATCGCCGCGGCGAAGATCCGTGCGTGCGCCCGCCGGGCGTCGATTCCT
>DASTIQ010000041.1 GCA_035717485.1 Thermoanaerobaculia bacterium
CCCGTGAACGCCCCTTTTTCGTGGCCGAAGAGCTCGGATTCGAGAAGATCGCGAGACAGCCCGGCGCAGTTGACGTTGATGAACGGCGCTTCGGCTCTCGGGCTCCAGCGATGGATCTGGCGAGCGAGCGCGCCCTTCCCCGTCCCGCTCTCGCCGATCAGGACGACGAGCGCTTCCGAAACGGCGATGCGCCGGGCTTCCTCGAGGAGGCGCCGGATCGCGGGCGAATCTCCCCAGAAGAGGTCGGTCGTTCCGCCCTCCAGCTCGTGCCGCAGCGCGCGATTCTCGTTCTTCAGCTGACGGATCTCGTTGATGCGGCCGAGGACGTGAAAGAGATGCTCGGGAGCAACCGGCTTCGTCAGGAAATCGAGCGCGCCGTGCTTCAACGCGTCGACCGCGGTCTCGATCGTCCCGTAGGCGGTCATCATCACCACCTGCGCCTCGGGATGCTTCTCGCACACGAGCTCGAGTCCGGCGAGCCCGTGGACGTCGGGAAGGCGGAGGTCGAGGAGAACGACGTGCGGCCGGTGCCGTTCGAGCACGGGCAACGCGGCGGCGAGAGAGCCGGCCGATTCGATCCGGGCTCCGAGAGGACCCAGGAGGAGCGTCAGACCGAGGCGGACCGATTCCTCGTCGTCCACGACGAGCACGCGAAGCCCGTCGAGCGCGAAGGTCGGCCGGGAGGAGATCGGAGAAGTGCTCAGAGGAGCGAATTATAGGGCCGCGGGAAGAGTCACTTCGCCGGAAGCGTGACGGTGAAGATCGTCGGCCCTCCGTCGCGGCTGTCGACGGAAATCGTGCCGCCGTGCTCGAGGACGATCTGGCGGCAGACGGCGAGGCCGATTCCCGTCCCGCCCGGTCGCGACGTCACGAACGGTTCGAAGACGCGTTCCCGGACGTCCGCCGGAAGACCGGGTCCGTCGTCTTCCACCGTGACGACTGCGCCCCCCCCCGCGCGCCGCGCGAAACACGAGACGCGAACGGGCCTCTCGGCGCAGAGCACCGCGTTCTCGAAGAGGTTCCCGAAAACGCTCTCGAGCTTCTCCCGGTCTGCGTCGGCGATCTCGAGGTCGAACGGCGCTTCGACGCCGATCTTCGGCGCGCGCGACGCAAACCTCGAGCGAACCGCGGCGGCGGCCCGCTCGAGGACAGGAAGGAGCGGCGCGGCCACGCCGCTCCGGTGGGGAGCGCGCTGGAGCGCGAGCATCTCCTCCATCATCCGGGCGAGACGGTCGCTTTCCTTCCGAATCACCGCGAGATGCGGCGCCAGCGCATTGTTGCCCGCGAGCTCGCCCTCGAGCGCCGCCGCCGTGGACGTGATGCCGAAGAGCGGATTCCGGACCTCGTGCGCGACTCCCGCGAGGAGCTCGGCCGTGGCGGCGCGGCGCTCCGTGACCCGGAGCTGCTCCTGGATCGCGCGGATCTCGTTCTCCATGCGCGCGAAGGAGCCGACCAGACCGCCGATTTCGTCGTCGGTCGGGGGAAGCGTCTCGCCGACCGAACCCGGGTCCTCGCCGAAGCGCCGGGTTCGACGCTCGAGGTCGCGTACCGGCCGCGTGATGCCGCGGCCGACGGCCCAGGCGAGCGCGAGGGAGAGGAACAGGATCTCGACGCCGATCGGGGCGACCGAGGCGGCGAAGCTGCGGAGCACCCGGGCGTCGGGGGGCGCGAGCTCGAGAATGAGCCATCCCGTGGGGAGCGTGACCACCGTGACGACGCGGTTCTCGCCTCGCCGCGCGACGATCGTTCCCCGCCCGATCCGGCCGACCGCCTCCCGCCACTCGTCCGAGGCGACCAGGACGGCGTCGGCGCGCGGGGGCTTGGGCGGCCACATCGCCACCCTCAGGCCTTCCCGGCTCATCACGAGCAGCGTTCCCGACTCCGGCGAAGGTCGTCGCTTCGCGAAGAACGCTTTCCAGCCGGCGGCATCTCTCAGGCCGGCGGACTCCACCGCGAAGCCGCGCAGCCGTTCCCGCGACGCCTCGGACGTGCTCGCCTCCGCGAATCGCTGGGCCCACGAGAGCGCGATCTCCCCGACGAGGCCGGTCACGACGAATGCCAGCGCGATGCAGGAAGCGATGATCTTCTGGGTCAGGGGAAACGCCGTCCGCGAAGCGGCATGGCCTCCCCTTTCGGCGACGGAAACGAGAAGCGGGCGCAGGACCGTCTGCAGGAGGAAGAACGCCGCGACGCCGAACAGCACTCCCGTCAGGAACCCGAAGACGACGATCTTCGCGGCCTCGATCGCGGGGGCCTGGCCCATGACTCGCAGCTGCATCGCCCCGAGGAAGAAGAAGATCGCGCTCGCCGCCATGTCGAGGACCGCGACGGCGCGGGGATAGCCGAGGAGTCGGTCGAGGAATTCGGGCTCGTGCGCCACGTCGAGCGACGCCTCGTCGGCCAGTCGGAAGATCGAGAGCGCGGGAAGGGCGATCAGCGCGACCAACCCGAGGATCGGAAGCTCGCGGAAAAAGAACAGCCGGAGCACGTCCTGCTGCGGCGGCTCGAGCAGCCAAGCCTGCCGGGCGTTCCAGTACCCGAGGACGATCCAGAGGACGGTGACGAGAGCGGCCTGGAGCAACGCCACCCGCACGCCCAGGTTCGCCGGAGTCCAGCCGGGCCCTGACGGCGCGCGGGAGAATGGAGAGGATTCCCCCCCGACGACGACGTCGCCGGGCGAGGAGATCGGAGTTTCGGACGAATCTTCAGCAGTCAATTCGACGGCGGCCTCTCTCGGGGGATCTTAGCCGAGGGGTGTTCGGAAAAAGAATACGGCGGCGATCTCTCGCCGCCGCCGCCCGAGAAAAGAAAGAGTCGGGAGCGCTATTGCTCCTTCCAGGTCTTGACCTTCGCGGTCGGAGGCTTCCCTCCCGCGACGGTAGGCACCTTCGTGTTGTCGGTCGCACTCACGATCCAGATGTTCTGGTCCTGATACACGATCGGCTCCGAGGCGACTTCCGATCCCGCCGATCTCTCGGCCTCGATGTTTCCGTTCGCATCGGTGAAGAGGCTCACGCCCGTCAGCGCATTGATGTGATGGAAGAAGGCGTCCCCCTTCTGCCCGCAGGTCGACGCCCCCGTGTCGGGGTCCGTCGTGGCCCCGGCGTGGATGAATGTGTTGAAGGAGATCGTCTGCTCGAACACGAGGGCGTTCGTGTTCACGATCTCCACGCCCGTGTCGCTATAGGGAAGTTTCAAGTAGAAGCCAGCGCCCGTCCCATTGAAGCAAGTGTTTGCGCCTGAGCAGTTGTCAGTGGTTTCAGAGGCGAGCGTCAGGGAAGAAAGGTAG
Source organism: Thermoanaerobaculia bacterium (assembly GCA_035717485.1). Lineage (NCBI taxonomy): Bacteria > Pseudomonadati > Acidobacteriota > Thermoanaerobaculia > Thermoanaerobaculia bacterium. Next base: position 3,290 of record DASTIQ010000041.1, read on the forward strand.
AGCGGATACGTCAGGCTCGGGTCATCGAGCGCAGTGATGAAGTAGTTGATGTGACTCGAGTTGTTGTCCGTAAGAATAGGCATGTTGTCCCGATCTCCCGTTCCCACCGCCACGGCGATCCTCGGCAGGCCCGAGGTCGTCGTGCCGACCAGGAACAACGTCGGCCGGTTGAAGATCGGCTGCCGGATCGCTCCCCCTCCCGGGGTCGCGGTCTGGAACTCGTCGAAGAAGAGGGTCGGGATCCAAGAGGCGGTGTCGATGACTCCCGAGGTGATGTTGGGCTTCGTCGTGAGATCGACTTTCCAAATCCGTCCCTGCGTATCCCCGATGTAGATCCGATCCAGGTAGCCGTCGTTGTTGATGTCGGCCACCCCCGGCTGTCCCGGCACTCCGGCCGCGAGATTGCCGGAGGTATTCGTTCCGCTCGCTCCGGTGTTCCAAAGACCGAGATTTCGTTTGTAGATGATCTTCCCCGTCTCGATGTCGGCCATGTAGAGAAAATTGCCCGTGTTTCCGGCGGTATTCGTCGACGCGATGTCCGATCCGGAATGGTCGTATCCGCCGCCAAAGATCGCCACGAAGTAATCGCGGTCGGCATTGGCCCCCGTGTCGTGCACCTTGATCCGTCCGAGGACCGGCTGCGACCAAGTGAACCCGAGGTCCTGGGTGGTCGCCTCGTTCGTTCCGATCTTCTCCGCCGGCGACGGCGTCGTGCTGGAAACCGACTGATCGTCGCGCAGCTCCCACAGGATCTTCGGATACTCGCTGGCGCAGTTCGACGGCTTCGTCGTCGTACCGGGAACGAAGTCTCCGACGAGACACTCGGGCACTCCTTTGTGATTGCCGGAATCGCTCTGCGCCATGTGCGTCAGCTGATCCGGATCGGTGACGTCGAGAGCGAAAATCGAGCCGCCATTGCCGCTCGAATTGTTCGAAATGCCACCGCCCGCATTGTTCCCGATTCCGACGTTGCTCGGCGTCCCCCCCTC